>JAGHBX010000156.1 GCA_021160785.1 Planctomycetota bacterium
CAGCCGGAAAATGAACACTGTGGAGTAAGACCATGAAGACTGTGGCGGCGACGCGCAAGGGAGCTGGATGTATGAACACCGCGCCGATGCTGGTCTGTGCGGCAGTGGGTGTGATTCTGCTTGCCGGGAACATACGGGGAGATGCACAGACCGGGCACGCCGTGGGGCCAGAGTCTGTAACCAATGAGTATTGTCCGGTACTGACGGACAAAAAAGTTGATCCGGAAGTTTTTTCCGACTATGACGGCAAGCGGGTTTACTTTTGCTGTCAGGCGTGTAAGGCCGAGTTCGGGGAGAATCCCGAGAAGTACCTTGGGCGGCTGCCGCAGTTCGGCAGCATGGAGGGGCATGGAGAGCATGGAGGCGTAAGTGCCGCACAGTTTGTAAAGCCGATGGGGGTGACAACGCTGGTGATGTTGTTTGCGACGGCCTCGGCGGGGTTTCTACGCCGACGGAAACCGGCTGTCTTGCTCAGATGGCATAAACGATTGGCTGTCGCAACACTTGCATGCGCAGCGACACATGCGTTTTTAGTGCTGGTCTTTCATTAAACAGGAATTTAGCAAAAATCTTAATTAAAGTTTTGGGATGGTATATATGCGAATTGCTGATAAAAAAATTACCGTTGCACTCGGCAAGTTTGCCAAGCGGTTCAGGGTTCCGCTGCTTTTGATTGCGGTGCTTCTGGCGGGGTACTGGTTAGGAGGATTGGGCGAGACGCCCGACGAACACAACGAAACTACCGTCAAGACCGAAGCAGCCCCGCAATGGTGGACCTGCTCAATGCATCCGGAAATTCGCCTGCCCAAGCCGGGTCTGTGCCCCAAGTGCCGTATGAAACTCATACCGCTGCGCCAGGATGCCGGTGGTGAGATGGCCGGAATGCGCGAGTTTGCAACCAGCGAATATGCAAAAGCATTAATGGATATAGAGACAGCAGCGGTCGAACGCAAGTTTGTAACTGCCCAGGTTCGTATGGTCGGCAAGGTGGAATATGATGAAACCCGCGTCCAGTACATCACGGCATGGGTGCCGGGCAGATTGGACCGGCTATATGTCGATTATACCGGAGTCCCGGTGAAAAAAGGCGACCACATGGTCTATATGTACAGCCCGGAGCTGCTCGGGGCCCAGGAGGAACTCATCCAGGCGGCAAAGGCCGTTGAAAACATCAAGAACAGCAGTTCAGACCTCATGCGTGAAGTGACGGCCGGAACTTTGCAAGCTGCAAGCGAGAAACTGCGATTGTGGGGGCTGACCGCCGAACAGATAGCAGAAATCGCCAAACGCGGCACAGCTTCCGATCATATCACCATAACCGCCCCGACCAGCGGAATTGTCGTTCATAAAAACGCACAGGAAGGCATGTATGTCAGTACCGGCACCCGTATTTATACCGTCGTAGATCTGACGCACGTATGGGTGAAGCTTGATGCGTATGAATCCGATCTCATTTGGCTTCGATATGGGCAGGAGGTTGAATTTACGGCCGTATCTTACCCGGGGCAGGTCTTCAAGGGGACAATATCATTTATCGATCCCGTCCTCGACCCTGTCACACGGACCGTTAAAATCCGTGTGGATGTGCCAAATGAAGACGGCAAACTAAAACCGGAGATGTTTGTCAAGGCCGTTGTCAAGGCCCGGGTAGCGGCAGGTGGAAAGGTGATGGATTCAAAGCTTGCCGGCAAATGGATTTGTCCTATGCACCCTTCGGTCGTAAAAGATGAACCGGGCAAATGCGACATTTGCCAGATGCCGTTAGTTCAAACGGAATCGCTCGGATATGTCAGCATTGACCCTGATATGTCCGAAAAGCCGCTGGTCATTCCGGTCTCGGCTGCGTTGGTGACCGGGACAAGAGCAATCGTATATATTGAGGTCCCGGATAGAGACAAGCCGACTTATGAAGGCAGAGAAATTGTCCTGGGGCCTCGAGCGGGTAACTATTACATAGTCCGCAACGGGCTCAATGAGGGCGACAGGGTTGTGACCAAAGGAAACTTCAAGATTGACAGCGCCTTGCAGATTCAGGCCAAGCCAAGCATGATGACTCCTGAAGGCGGCGGCGGTTCCGGCGGACATGCCGGCATGTCTATGCCTATGTCCAAATCTAAATCCACCGAAGAGCCAAAAAATACAATGACCATAATATCCGCAGTTTCACGACAGCAACTTAATAAGATAGTCGGCGCCTCAGAAACAATCACAAATGCTTATAAAAAACAGGATGTTTCGGCTGTACGTCTTGGTTTCGCAGGGTTGGAAAAATCTGTCAAAGCAGTAGATATGACATTGCTGCAAGGTCATAGGCGTATGCTCTGGATGGAAATGTCAATGCGACTGGGAAATGATGTAATCGAAGGAAAGGATGCAAAAACCCTTGGGGAAGCGCAGCGGATAATTGAATCACTTAAAACAAATATCAGTTCTCTTAAGGCAAAGTTCGGCTTGATGAACATGGGGGGGGCGACTGCTCATAAGGCTGTTGATCCGGCAGTTGGCGAACAACTCGACGGTGTTTTCCAGGGGTACTTTGCGATGCACCAGGCCCTTGCCGAAGACGGATATACAGACGCCGCCGCCAAAGTAACGCAGATTAATAATGCTTTGGGTAGCGTTGATATGAAACTGCTCTCCGGTGAAACTCATGATATATGGATGAAACAGTCTGGAGCTTTGAAAAAAATCCTTTCGGATGCTTCCAAAGCCGGGGATATTGAACAACTTCGCCAGGCCTTTGCACTGCTCTCGGAACAAATGTTTATTCTCGCCAGACGATTTGGCCCGCCGGGCGGCGCAGTGTTTTACCAATTGAAATGCCCTATGGCGTTCAATAATCGAGGCGCCACGTGGCTCCAGCAAGACAAGGAAGCCCGCAATCCTTACTTTGGTTCGGCGATGCCTCAATGCGGCAGCGTGATCGAAGTAGTCGAACCTGCCGGCGACACCAATGCTGGAGGCCGCCGAAATGACTGAAGATTATACGGAACTTACGCCGGAACAAAAATCATTCGTCGGCAGATTAATGAGGTTCTGCCTGACCAATAAACTTGTAGTCGCCATGATTTTCCTGTTTGTGATTGCCGCCGGGATTTATGTGGCGCCGTTCGACTGGGATATGGGCGGTTTTCCGCGCGATCCGGTTCCTACCGATGCAATCCCCGACATTGGAGAAAATCAACAGATTGTCTTTACCGAGTGGATGGGCAGGTCGCCCCAGGATGTGGAAGATCAGATAGGTTATCCGCTGACTATTTCACTTTTGGGTGTTCCCGGCGTTAAGACGATTCGCAGCTACTCATTTTTCGGTTTTTCAAGCATTTACATAATTTTTAAGGAAAAGATTGATTTTTACTGGTCTCGAAGCCGTGTTCTTGAAAAGCTCAACAGTTTGCCGGCCGGTACGCTTCCTGAGGGAGTTCGGCCTGCGTTGGGTCCGGATGCAACGGCTCTTGGACAGATTTACTGGTACACACTGGAAGGCAGGAATCCCGAAGGCAAGCCTGTAGGCGGCTGGGACCTGGAGGAGCTTCGCACGATCCAGGATTGGTACGTCCGCTATGCGCTGCTGAGCGCCGATGGCGTCAGCGAAGTCGCTTCGGTTGGAGGTTTTATCCGTGAATATCAAATCGATGTCGATCCCGATGCGATGCGGGCGTACAACGTTACGTTGCCCGAAATTTATGCGGCAGTTAAAGGTTCAAACGTAGATGTCGGCGCAAAAAGCATCGAACTGAATAAAGTTGAGTATTTCATCAGGGGCATTGGATTCATAAAACAGGTGTCG
>JAGHBX010000032.1 GCA_021160785.1 Planctomycetota bacterium
CGTATTCAGGTACAGCCAGGCACGGTCATCCCTCCAGTACAGATTGATGACGATCGCCCGTTTTTCCTTGCCGCTGTCCGGACGGGCGCCCGTCTTTTTGACCATGCGGTCGGCAATCGCATCCTTGACCTTCAGCGAAGCAAACATGCTGTTATCAATACTGGCCGTATCAATTCGCCCGACGATGCTTATGTATTCGTTCGGAGGAATAATCTCCTCCCACGCAACCGCCCCAACTTCCTTGTACAACTCGTCCGGCCCATCGCAGGAAAACTGTCTGAGCAGATATAGCACGTTGTAGGCGGTTCGCAGGTGCAGGTTAAGCTTCATCGCGTCGACGAAACTCGCTTTTATCTCAATCCCACCACGATGGACGCTTTCAACGGCAAAACCAAGGGCTTCTATCTCCCGCTGGAGAAAATCCGCCAGGCCGGGCCCGCAGGTAACCAGAATCGTATTTAGGCTGTGTATATCCAGGGTATGACCTCAAATCATTCCAACCTGTCTACGGGCGATAGTCTTTTTTTGCCGGATGCCCGCCGAGAAATTCGACGAGCAGCTTGATCGAATGGTCCAGATCCTTGAGCGAAAGCACCTCCACCGGCGTGTGCATATACCTCAATGGTATGCTTAGCAGTGCGGTCGCCGCCCCGCCGCGAGCTAATTGGATCGCATTGGCGTCGGTGCCGGTTCCGCGCGGAATGGCCGTTATCTGTACCGGTATCTTGAATTGTTTAGCCGTCCTGGCGAGTGCCTTTTCGAGAACAGGGTTGATATTGGCGCCGCGATGGAGGTTTGGCCCCTTACCCAATTTAACTTCACCCATTTTCTTCGGGTCGGTCTCCGGATGGTCCGATGCAAACCCGACATCGACCGCAATGCCGGCGTCGGGATTGACTCTGTACGATGAAGTAATCGCACCGCGAAGACCGATTTCCTCCTGCACAGTTGCAACGCCGATCACCGATATATTGAGCTTTCGCTTTGACAGCACCCGCATCACTTCGGCAACGACAAACGCGCCCGCCTTATCGTCCATGGCGCGCGAAACAATCTTATCGCTATTGAGCCTGCGCCAGGCGACATCGATAACAATAGCATCGCCCACTGACACACGTTTTTCCGCGTCTTTCCGTGAGTCAGCCCCGATATCAACCCAGATATTCTCCATTTCGACGTTCTTCTTGCGCTCGTCCGGTTTCATCTGGTGGATCGCCTTCCGCCCGATGACACCAAAGACAGCGCCCTTCCTGCCCATAACCTTTACCCGCTGACCGATCAGCAACGCCGGGTCCATTCCGCCGATCTGCGCGGTATAGATATAACCCTTGTCGTCGATGTGCGTGATCATCAGGCCGATCTCGTCGATGTGCCCCGAGATCATAAACTTGAACTTCGCTTTCGGATTCAGCACCGCGATAACATTGCCGTGCACATCCGTGATCAGCTCATCGACGGCATCTTTGACACGTTCGACGAAGACAGCCGCGGCAGGCTGCTCGAACCCGGAGGGGCTGGGTGCTTCGAGCAGTCTTTTCAGAAATTCTTCAGAGGTCTTGTTCACGTTTTAATTCCTTGAATCAGAGTTAACTGTGCCTGCGCACACTGCACGCAAGCGATAAGTAAATACACAACAATGCGAAATGTTCTCACATTAGTCTCTGGGCATCGTTTATCAGCCCTATAAATACCATCTCGCCTCGTCCCGGCTACATTTCCTCAGTCTTTAACAGCCCCATCTTCTCCGTGATGCGCTCAAACTCGTCGTGCGAATAGTACTCTACAATGATCCGCCCGCGCTGCCCGCGACGCGCTGCGTTGATACGCACTTTCGTCCCCAAGGCATCTCTGAGCCGTTTCTCCAGGTCCAGGATGTTAGCCGCCCTTTCCACAGGCTTCTTCTCAGGTCGACCCGCTTCAAGACTCAGCCGCACCAGCCGCTCCACTTCGCGCACACTCAACCGCCCCGCCATTGCGCGGTTCGCTAATTTGCGCCGGACTTCGTCCGTCGGCAGCGCCAGGATCGCCCGCGCATGTCCCATACTGAGGACGCCGTCAACGAGCATTTTCTTGATCTCGGACGGTAAGTCCAGTAACCGCAAGTGGTTAGCGACAACAGACCGGTCCTCGCCGAGGTGCTGCGCCGCTTCGCTCTGGCTGAGTGAGAAGGTGCTAATGTAGTTCTGGTAGGCTTGAGCCCGTTCGAGCGGGTTGAGATCGGCACGGTGGATGTTTTCGACCAGCGCCAACTCCAACATCTGGGCATCGGTCGCCTCTCTCACCATAGCGGGTATAGCGTCAAGGCCTGCCTGTATAGCCGCACGGAGGCGGCGCTCGCCTGCAATGATTTCATAGCCCTTACCGCTTTTCCGCAGCAAAATGGGCTGAATGACGCCATTTGCAGTGATAGATGCGGCAAGATCGCCCAAATCTTCGTCATTCCAGGTCGTGCGGGGCTGGTGGGGGTTCGGTTTGATCTTCTTGACAGGGATCATGCCGACGGCCTGCTGCTGCTCCTTGTCCGGGGGAAATGACTTGTCATCCTTCGCCGGCGCAGACTCCGGCGGCAGGGGAGTGAGCGGTCCGAGAAGGGATTCGAGCCCCCTGCCGAGATGGGGACGCTTGGCTTTTTGGCTTTTGCTCATGCGATATGCTCCTTCAATCACTTATGGGTAGTATACGCCGCAACCAGTTCAGCGGAACCGGCATTGGCGCCGGATAGCGCGTTCTACCACACTTGGCGCTGCGTTGCCAGAAAAAAGATTGTGTTTTTCAAAAATGTTTCACGTGAAACACGCAGCGGCCGTGCTGACCCAGGAACCTCCCCCACCACCACCTGTTCCACGTGAAACACCCTCCCAACCAACAGAACACCTCACGTCTTTGTCCACTCCGCCCCTACTGACCCACACGCGACAGTTCACGGATCCCGTACGCCTGCTTGATCATTGCGTCGCCGGCAGCTAATTCCGCCCGTGAGATGACAACCGTTGGATTGTCCTGCTCAAACTCAATGACGTCGAACGGCCCGTCAGGATTCAGCGCCTTTGCCGCCAACACGTCGGCCAGACACGTTATGCTCATCCCATTGAACCTGCTGATCGCAAGCCGCCCGAGCCCGTGGTAGCCAAGGTTAATCTCCGCCGGCAGCACATACGTCAGAACCACAATCTCACGCCGCTCGTCACTCGGATCAAAGGCATGGTTGCGGTAATACTGAAAGAGATGCGGCGGCGCCTTACCCGCAAAGCCCTCCCCCCACATCGCCAGGTAGTTCCGTGTTAGTTTTTGAATTACAAAACCCCCCGTAACGATATATTCAGGCTTCTTATCGTATTCATAATACGGTACGAGCATATCCGTCGCCTTAACTTTCGTTACGGGCGCCTCTATCGCAATGCTTTTGCCATCACGCCAGATTTCCATCATAATATCATCGCCGACGTGCTTGCCGTTAATGATGTGGTCGTACGCAATACGCTCAAAATCGGCATCCATGTACGTTCCATGCGCGTCCAACTGCCGCCCGCCGATCTTGAGTATGCAGTCGCCCTCTTTGAGATCATCACTGCCTGTCCCGAGTTTATGGACCTTTGATACGTAAACGCCATCTTTCATATCGTCGCTCATGCCCAGCTTTGCGCGTAACGACGGGTCCAGCAACAATTGCGTGGTAAACCCGGCTACTCCAAATCCTTGATATTCATCATCCGCTACGTCCTCAAGGAAATGGTTGATCGTGCCTGCCGTAATGAGCCCCGCCTCCTGCCTCCCCGGGTCCGCCCGGCAGGCAATGCCAATACCCTCGCTGCCAATGCTAAAAAGCCGCCCTTTTCCACTTTCCGCCGAGGTGCCCGCGGCAACATACTCGAGAAACCGTGCATACGACGCCACAGATTTCCTGACTTTCGCCCGGTCCAGAACACCGCGCCCCACAACGATGTCGCCGGCGCCCGAGAGCCAGTACGACTCCAGCTTGGCCCCTTTTTCGTAGCGTTCGCTGAAGCTGATAGGCTTTAGCGGCTCACCCATCGCCTCGCTGTCTAATTCCAGCAGGCTGAGGTTGCATTCGTAGTCAACGACCCTGACCCTGGCGGGGATATATTCATTCCGGCCGTATCTTCGCACCTCGATAAGCGCGGCGTCGGCTACATTCAGCGCCGTCGTAATGATCAGGTTAGGCCCGACAGCACAGCCAAAACCATTTTTCTCCACCAGATCCGCCGATCGCCAGGGCTGCAGCATCTCAAAGCTGTACGCAGAGACTTTCAGGTAGACTAGAGACTCCTTCATTGCCTCGCGAACGTCGCTATCTGTGCTGCCAGACTCCTTGCAGCCAGCCAAGGGCAGCAGGGCAAACACCACCATTAATACGTTTATCAGGATTGGGCGTTTCATATCTGTTCCTCCAGATTGGTCGCCGACGGGACGTTGTATTTTTCGAGAGTGCGATGCTGGGCAACTTCCGCCTTTTCGGCATCAAGCACCAGCGGACGCTCCATGCCCATGAATTTTATCACCAAAAAACCCGTGTCTCTGCTCGTAAGAGCCTGGGGCAGGTCGCTGAGCCTTCGGATAGGCGTGCCATTTACACTGTCGACGACCTGGTCCTCGAAGCCCGAACTGTACGAATTGACCTCGTCAGGCAGGATTTCCGACAGCACCACGTACTCCTTGCGTTCGCAGTCAGTGTTCAACCGTTCGGAATCGAAAAACAGGTACCGCAGGTAAAACGGCATATCAGCCAGCCAGGAGCTTCCCCAGACCTCCAGGTAGTTCCGCGTTACAGGCACGAAGGTAAGCCCGGCGTAAACGACATAGCGGGGCGGCACGTCATATTGACGGTCGTAAGCCAGGATGGGCCTGTTCAATGCGACGGTCGCCTCATGCTGCACAAGCTCACCATCCCGATAGAAAGCAATATCAACCGTATCGCCGATCTGCTTCTGCTCGATGACTTCGGACATGTGGATCGAAAGGCCGTAAATAGTCACCATCCCGTCGTTATCAATGCTGTAATCATCGACTTTCGTAATGACATCATTCCTCTGGAAGATGTTTTCGACGGAGCTGTGCATCATTGTGTTCAGGATCACAATCCCCTGCGTATCGGCGGGGACCTTCAGGTAGCGGGCATAGCTCTTGCTGTGCAGCCCCGGAAAGAACGTGAAGCCCAACGAGCCGAAACCGTGGTATTTACCATCGGCGATGTCAGCCAGAAAGTGGTGAATCACGGTCGTGGGGATCATATAGCCGATATTATCGGCCGCTCGCAATCCCTGGAACGCAACGCCGACCACTTTGCCGGCTTGCATGACCGGACCTCCGCTGTTGCCGGGGTTAATGGCGGCGTCGGTCTGCACGACGAGATGTGCGTCGGCCTGGCTGTGGCTGTATGTGCCCATCTGCACACGACTTACGACGCCTTCGGTCGTTGACAGTTGTCTGCCCCCAACCGGGAAGCCATATGTTTGAACGGTGGAGTTTACAGCGGGGATACCGCCGAGTTCAAGAGCCGTCATATCGCTGAAAAAGCCCTGGTCCAGCACTGCCAATACCGCCAGGTCACAGTCATGGCCGATAAAGGTAACGACGGCGGGGTAGCGTTTGGCAAGATTTTGCTTCTTTACCTCTATATACTTGTTATTGCTGACGTTATGCGCATTAGTCAGGATGCGGTCACCCTCGATGATAAAGCCTGAGCCCAACCCCTGCCCCATCGTCATCTGCTTCCACGGCGTCACATAATCGAAATCCTGGCTGACGCTGCGAATCATCACCACGGATTTTTCCATCGCATTAGCGCTGATACTGCCCATCCGAAGCTGGGCTTGCGCCTGGCTGGTAACAATCGCCAGCAGGCTCGCAAAGATAAACGCGTTGCGGATGGCATTGGCTGTTCTCGACGTGTTCATAGGATACTCCCGCTGTAAATTATTATTCCCAAACCGATGGCGCCTGCGTTCTGGTGGCACGGGCATCCTGCCCGTGTATCATGGGCAAGATGCCCATGCCACATTAAGTCAGGTCCTCTTAGGATACAACGACAGCCGGGAGAAAGGAAGAATAATTTCATCTTTAGCCTGCTGCCGCGCGGTGTCGGCAGGGCGCCAGGCTTGTGGGTGGTCAGCTTTGCCAGGGGCGGCTTCGCTTCAGGTCGGCCAGGATAGTCTTTGCGGTTTTTACGTCTTCGGCGATCTCGAAGTCGAACATGCCGGCTAAG
>JAGHBX010000166.1 GCA_021160785.1 Planctomycetota bacterium
CCTTTGCGTCGCTGTCGATTCCAAAATCGTCCGCGCGGAGGATATTGACGTCGCCAAGCTGGTCTTGCAACATCTTTACGAGCGTCGCGTTATTTGCTCCGCCTCCGCAGAGGATCACTTCATCGGGCATCGTCGGCAGGAAGCGGCGGTATGCATCGGCGATGGTTGTCGCGGTAAGGGCTGTTACGGTTGCAAGAAGATCGTCGGTTGGCAGGCGCCTTGCCTGGACATCTTCATAGAGTTTGTCGGTGAAGCATGCGCCAAACTCTTCACGGCCCGTTGTCTTAGGCGGTCGACGTCGATAGAACGGGTGCTCGAGCAGCTTTTCCAATATCTCCGACTTGATCCAGCCTTTTGCGGCCCTTATTCCGTCGCGGTCATATTTTGCTCTTCCGCGGGTCGCAAGCTGGATGCTGCGGTCGATTATCATATTGCCCGGTCCCGTGTCGAAGGCGATTACGTCGTCGAGCTTACCGCCGGCGGGCAGAAACGTTACGTTTGCGATCCCGCCGATATTCTGAACGGCCCGAGAGATACGCTCGTTTTGGAACAGGAAGAAATCGGCATAGGGAACAAGGGGCGCACCCTGGCCGCCGGCGGCCATATCGCGCGGGCGAAAATCGGCGACGGTCGTAATGCCCGTCCGCTGGGCGATAACCGAAGGCTCTGCGATCTGGAGCGTGGAGCGGATTAGACTGCGGCAATATCGTCTGCCCGTCGGATTGTGATATATCGTCTGCCCGTGCGAGCCGATCAGGTCGATTGACTCGGGCGAGATGCCGCTGCTCCTGCAGAGGGCAAGGGCAGCTTCTGCAAAGACCTCACCGAGGACGAAGTTCAGGTGGCAGATATCGTCGAGTCGCGATGTTTCGGGATCGAACAGGGCAGAGACTTTCTTGCGGAGCGGGCTTGTATACGGATACGTCTGGAAGGCGAGTACGCGGACATCCTTGCTGCTGATATCCACAATGGCGACGTCGACGCCGTCGGCGCTGGTGCCGGACATCAGGCCCGCGATGCGCATCGTGCTCTTACGTGCAAGATCAACAATTCGATGGCTGGCGATTCTCAGTCTCCTTACATTCCGGACTCGTACAGGTTACGCGGCTTTGGCGGGCCGCTTGTGCGGTATGATAACCGATAACCATACAACCTTGCAATAGGGCGTCTTAATCGGTAGAATATGATCAGGGCGGGTCAATCATGGCCGGGACGGTTTGAAATGGAGACTAAAGATTTGAGCGGCGGCGAAACCAGGGGCATTATATTTGACATTAAGCGTTATGCGATCCATGACGGGCCGGGCATACGTACGACGGTGTTTTTCAAGGGCTGTCCGCTGCGGTGTGCGTGGTGTCATAATCCGGAAAGCTACGTGCTTGAGCCTCAGCCGGCCATGCGCCGGGCCCGATGCCGCCTCTGTCGCCGGTGTATGGAGATTTGTCCGCAGTCGGCGATCAGCCTCGTTGACGGCAAACTCGTTACCGATACCGAAAAGTGCACGGTGTGCGGCGAGTGTGCAGAGGTCTGCTCGGCAGGGGCCCGCGAAGTCATCGGGCGAGAGGTTACGGTCGGCGAGGTCCTGGGCGAGATTGAAAAGGATATTATCTTTTACGACGAATCCGGCGGGGGGGCGACATTCTCCGGCGGCGAGCCGCTGATGCAGCCGGATTTTCTCGGCGAATGCCTGGCGGCGTGTCGAGGCTGCGGTATTGGCACAGTTGTCGATACGACGCTGTATGCACAGTGGGAGGTGGTTGAAAAGATTGCCCGGGATACCGATTTGTTCCTGTGCGATCTGAAGCACACCGATCCCGCCGAACACCTCCGCATGACGGGTGTGGACAACGACAGGATTCTTGCCAATATCCGGCGTCTTGCCGACAGCGGCAAAGAGATGATCATAAGGATGCCGCTGATTGGCGGGTTCAACGACGGCGAGGCCAATATTGATGCAACGGGCAGCTTCATCGCGGACCTGCCCGGAGTCGACCGGCTGGAACTGCTCGCCTGCAACACCCACGGCTTCGAAAAGGCGGCCCGCTTATCGAGCGATTATGAAATGTTGCGGGCCGATGCTGTCGGCCCCGAACGGACAGAGGCAATCGCCGAAAAGCTGCGAACCTTCGGCCTGAAAGTCAAGACCGGTTGATATCACTTTGCCCTGAGCGGTGTGTGTTGGGTGGTCGGGGGCGTTGGTGAGTATGAGTATGAACCTTCTGCAAAATTGCGGTGATCGGTTTGCGATTACTGTGGAAAAGTGCGGTTTTTGCGCTAATTCGGGGGATTATTGCGAAACAGCTTAAATTCCTTGACACCATGGGAAGGTTTGGGTATCATTGTCGCAGAGGTTTGAATATTGCCTGCCAGAAAGGAATCCCACAGGTTTACACCACAAGAACGACGGAGAAGTTCTGAGATTGGACCGGGCCGAAATTGCGCCTGGAGAGTGAAGCAAGAATGAATTTCTGGAACCTGATTTTTTTCTCAAACAGGAGGGCTTTTTGATGAAAACGCAATGGCCCCATTGCAAAGCAGGCTTTAAAGTTTCGGCTGACTATAGAGGACAAAGGGTCAAATGCCTTAAATGCAACGCGGCTTTTGTGGTTGAAGAATACACCTCTAAACTTGTTTCTACAGAAGAAACGACTCCCCGGAAAGATACAGTTCACCAAGCCAAAGATGGCCGGCCAGTGAGTCAACACAGCACCGAGAAAATCAAGAGAATACTCAAACTGAAAAAACATCCGGCTCAACCGCCGAATAAGGAAAAAATAGGCGTGGGGTTTTCCTGCCTGATCCAGATTGCAGTGGATTCTTTCCTTTTGCGGAGGGTGATCTTACCC
>JAGHBX010000437.1 GCA_021160785.1 Planctomycetota bacterium
AGTTGGGGGGCTATGTGGTTGGCATAGTATAGTGTGAACAAGGTCTTCGGCCGGTTTGTCGGGTCCCCGGAGCAGTTTCCTGATGTGGACGAATCCGGCCATATCGTCGAGCCGGCGGGTGTAGACGGGCATCTTCGTGAGGTTGTTTTCGGACATGATCCTGCGGACGTCCGGGCCGGCGGTGGAGATTTCGCAGGCCGACATGTCGACGCGGGGCCGCATTACATGACGGACCTTCAGGTGGCTGAATTCGAGGATCTCCAGCAGAAGCTGATTCTCGTTGGCAGTGATGAGTCCTTGCTTGCGGCTGGCTTCGATGAGCGTCTTCAGGCGGCTTACGTTCGCCTCCATGCCGTCGGTGTCGGGCTGGGGGTGGAAGGTGAGCATGCGAACAGTGGGTTTGACGACAGCAAATTCAAACAGGGCGAGCAGGGGGGCTAAAAGGCGTACGAAGACATAGCATACGGGCGTTGCGGCGAGGCAAAAACGTGTCGAGTTGGACCATGCGAGCGATTTGGGCAGCATTTCGCCGAAGAGGAGCAGTGCGACGAAGGAAACGACGCCTGTGATGCCCGCGGCGGCGGGATGCGTGCTTTGCGCCAGGTTGATGGCTAACACGCTTGCCATCGCGAAGTAGAGCACATTGACCGTCATGTTGCCGAGGAGGATGCTCGTGAGGAGGCGATTTGGCATGCGGAGGAGTCGGGCCGCCATGTTCTCAAGACGACGTGCAGAACCGGCGAATGCCTGCCGCCGCCGGCGAGAGACGTTGAAAAACGCCGTCTCCGATCCGGAGAAAAACGCCGAACAGCACAGCAGCAGGAGCATCAGGATTATTCGCCAGATGTTAGCAAGAAAAACGGTCACTGCACATCCATCCTCTCATAAGGAAGCCTGATTTCCCGGATCAGGGTACCGGCAGGCTGATTTTGAAGGTTGTTCCGCGATCGGGCTGGGAGTCGACTGAAATGGCGCCGTTGTGCGCCGCGACGACGCGTTTGCAAAACGCCAGGCCGAGCCCTGCGCCGTGGCGTTCGGCTTGCGACAGTTCGGTCTTGGTGGTGAAAAACGGCTGGAATATCTTTGCAAGATCGCAGCGTTGGATGCCGCATCCGGTGTCTGCAATTTCGATCTTCACCGAGGCGGCGTCCCGCCGTGCGCTGATGGTGAGCGTTCCGCCCCTGGGCATCATGGCTTCGCGTGCATTTAGAATCAGGTTCATAAGAACCTGCTGCAGGCAGATGTCTTCTGCAAAAACCGTTAGCTTGTCATCGACATCTACGACGACTTTGATGTGGTCCTTTGAAAAATCGCGGGCCAGGCATGAGAATATATCTTCGACCATCTTCTTGACGGGATGCCAGTCCATCTTTCTTGGTCGGCCGTTGGCCATGGCTAACATGCTGTCGAGTATCTTAGCGGCGCGACGTGAATTGGTCGTCGTTTTCTCAAGCGCCTTCCTGGTCAGTTCGGCGTCTTCGGGATGCTTCATCGCCAGGTATGCATAGTTGCCCAGGGGTGTGAGAATGTTGTTCATTTCGTGGGCGATCATCGCCGAAATCATACCTATATTGGCTAACGCCTGCATGTGGCCCAACTGCGAGCGCAGTTGTTCGCTCAATTGCCGCTGGTTCGCCAGTCGCTGGTGCAGCGATTGCCGTTTCTCAAGTATGCTCTCCAATGATCGTCTCCGTATCCGGTTGATTAGCCCAAAAAAGAAACTTGTGTTGTCAACGGCTCATGGTTAACATCTTTTATACTGATAATCGGTAACAGCTTAACCATGTACAAAAAGCAGGAAACCGCCTTTGGCGGATACTTGCTTATTCTGGATTCCCGCCTGCGCGGGAATGACATGAGGCAGGTGCAACTGACTCTTGGTACGGTGCTTTTATCGATGTTTTTGCGGATTTGGCTTGAAAGATGGACGAAAAGGCGGTTGTTGAGTACCTGTTATCGCTGTTAGAGAAGAATAATGTCGCGGTGCGGACCGAGGCGCTTGGCGGCAGGGGAGGCGGGTTGTGCAAACTGAGGAACCGGATGGTGTTTTTTGTGGATTCTGAGGCGCCTGCGGCGGAAACGTCTGCAATGTGCGCCCATGCGGTGAATGACCTCGTTGAGACGGAGAAAATGTATATCGTGCCCCAGGTGCGTGATTTTCTTGAAAAACACACATTGACGGGTTGACCGGGCTACGGTAAAAGCGTAGTATATAGTGGGGTTTACCGGGAGTACGCTTTGGGGTTCCGGCGCGGCGGTATTGCGGCGAGTGAAATTGGCAATTGTGAGTAGTATATTATGGTTGAAAATAACAGTGAAAAGGGCGAGCCGATAGTGCTTGTCGTCGACGATAATCGGCAGAATCTCGAGTTGCTGTTGGCTTATCTCGAGGATGTTGACTGCAAGACACTTTCGGCTAATGACGGCGCCGAGGCGATTGGGGTGGTGAAGACTTCGTCTCCGGATTTGATTCTGCTGGACGTGATGATGCCCAAGATGAGCGGGTTCGAGGTTTGCAGGCGGATCAAAAACGACCCGAAGACTGCTGACATTCCGGTTATTATGGTCACGGCGCTTAATGAGATGGGGGATATCGAGCGCGCCATCAACTCCGGTACGGACGATTTTCTTAGCAAGCCTGTCAACAAGTGGGAACTTGTGACTCGTGTCAAGACAATGCTCAAGCTCAAACACGTCACGGACAAGCTGGAAAGAACGCTTGCCTATCTGAGTGAAATTGAAGAGCACACTCATGCGGCAAAAAGCGGGTAAACGCTCACGATTACCTCTTTGTTGTGAAGTCGCCCGGAAGGACATTTCCTCTGCGTTATCAGGGTAAACCCGATAACTCGATACTGGTAACGAGACAATCCCTACATCCATCACAACTGCCAAGGGTCCTGCTCCGATAACTTTTCAGCTTCTTTGTTTTCACCAAAACTGCGTAAAGGGGGTCACTGTGGTTGTCGATATCTGGTGTGGAACGATGATTAACTTTATTTCCATGCTTCCTACGAGAATATAGAATGAGCAAGTTGTTAGAGATTTTTGGCAGAGCGATAACGGTCGATACGGCCGATTTGATATGGCATTGGTTTGACGTTATGAAGACCGACGGCGCGGAGAATGCCGGCAGCAGGTCCGGCGAGCTGGACGAAGTGATCGACCTGCTCGGCGAGCGCAAACTGGACGAAGCGCGGGAGAAGCTGAATTTTCATCTTTTTGAAAACCCCGACTGCCCGCTGGGTCGTATGGCTGCTGCTGCGATCTGTCTTCACCAAAACGCCATCGAAGAGGCAATCGAGCAACTGCAGTCGGTGTATATGCGTCAGCCGAGCAACACTATGGCGTTGTACACCTTAGGTTATTGCTACGAGCGCTTAGGCAAAGAGGCCGAAGCGATCGAGTTCTACCAGGACTGCATAAAGTTCAAAAGCCACCTTCAGCTTCCGCGACAGAGAATGGCTGCGGTTTACTTCAAGAACAGGCGTATGGACAATACCATTGCAGAGTATGAGGCGTTGACCGCGGAGTATCCCGAGGACATCGCTTCGATGGTTCTGTTAGGCTATCTCTATATCGCCAACCACCGGTACGAAGACGCGATCAGCACGTTCAATATGGCGATTGTTTCGCACCCGGATAATTTCCATGACGATATGCAGGCCGACGAGCTGAACGAACTTATCGATTCCGGGGAATACGACCGCGCCATTGAGAACGTGCAGTGGCTGATAAACAGCGTCGGTGAGCAGCCCGATCTTTATGTCCGCATGGCCGACATCTACAGCCGTGTGGGGCACGTCGCCGATGCGATCGTCAATTATGAAAATGCGATTCGTATGCAACCCAATTATCTCGAAGCCACGATAAAGCTCGGGACGCATTACCTGCGGTCCCAACGCGCGTCGCTTGCGGCGGAACAGTTCAACAGGGCGGTGGAGATCAACGACGACATTGTCGATGCCTACATCGGGCTGGCGACGGCACAGTTATTTGACGACGAAGTTGATGCCGCACATTCAACGCTTTCGTTGGCGGCGGCAATCCAGCAAAACAGCACTCTGCTGTTTTCCGAGACGGCGACGCTGCATCTGCAGGCGACGCTGCAGGACGAATCGGAAGCGGCGTCCGAGGGCGGTCCGGTTATTGAAATCGCCGATGTGATCAAGGCGCATGAAAAGCAGATCGCCAGCAGGCCGGAAAGCGCCGACATCCACTACAAGTACGCTATACTGATGCTCATTACAGGCGACGCGGCCAAGGCGGCGCAGTCTTTTGAAAGGGCTCTCGAGATTAATCCGACCCATCACCGGGCACGGACGAAACTCGTGCTGTGTCTGCATGAAACGGACCGGGAGGCCCTGGCGGCGGATATCCTGACAAAGGTCGAAGCGATTAGTATGGATATGCTCGAGCTGCATTATAGAACCGCGATTCTCTACTGCGATCGCAGGAAGTTCGGCGAGGCGCTGGCCCATCTTCAAAGCGCCATGAAGGAGAACTTCACCGAGCCGGACGCCATCGTGAATATAGAGGTCGTGCTTGAGAATCTTGGTTTGATAGACCGGGCCGTGGCCACGTGGGACAGGCTGACCGAAACGGCCCACTACGCCATCAGCGCCCGCTACCGATAATCGAAACATGTATCCGTGCGGACAAATGCGGCGGCGCGATACGAATCGTCGGAAAGCTCCTGGAGCGTTGTATTCATGGCAAACGAATTAGCTGCATTAACTGAGTTCACGGGCAACCTTTTCAGGCATGGCTATTTCTGCCTGCCATGGTTGTGCAGAAACTCCAAAGACTACCTGTACCAGGTCGGCGACTATGGGAAGGTTATTACGGTCCTTGAGTGTCTCAAGAGGAACCGTCCGTTGTTTTTCGGCCCGGGAAAGCAGCTTGCCGGCGCCAACGGCGAACTGCTGGAATGCTACGGGCATCTTTCACCGTCAGGCGACAGCGAAGCCAACGCGGGTGCACTTGCGCACTATGGCCGGGCCTGGCATCAGGCGTGGAAGAATCGGACGTGGTTGCAGCTTCGAGGGCACGAAGTGCGGCTGATGAGGTTTTTTCACGAGGTTGCCTGCAAGAGCGATGCGACACACCTGGGCGAATTGCTTGCGATGGCGCGTGTGGTTGACAGGGACATCGTACCGCTGGCTCGCTCTATAGTTTTACCCAATGGCTGGACTTCGCTAAAGGCTCTGCAAGCGGCTCGCTATGCACTGGGCCAACAGAAGAAAAAGCTGTTGGGCGCCCTTGAATGCACGCCTGAGAACCTCCAGAAGGCTCGCAGGAAAGATGCTCACTGTTACAGGGCTTACCAGGCGGCGCTTAGAGAGTACAAACGGGTTGTGTATCTTAGAATCAGCGAGTTGTTCGACGAACACGACTGGCACCCGACAATCGACGGTGCGACCCTTCATGTTGTTTTGAAGAATGAAGGGCTGCAGGAGTATCTGCCGTACACCTTCAGGGGTCGTCTGGGGTTCCAGCCGACGGGTCATCCTCTGACATTTTATACGTACCAGGGTCTCGAACTTGAAAAGCCTCCCTTAAACGACGTCCGAATGAATGTGAACTACGGCGTACGCGAGGCGGATAAGGACTACGGGCTGCATCCAGTCAGCGACGGTACCTTCTATTGCTCGACGCGTCCTCAGGTTGGCAACAGCGAAGTGAAATACTACACGCTCGAATACAAGCGTCGGGCCAGACAGATGAAATACGACAAGGTCGGTGAATTGGGCAAATCGATCAGGAAGATTCGGCGCCGCCTGCTTAAACATGCTCGGTCCGCCGACCGCGACACCAGGATCCGGGCGCTTATGTGCCTGATCATCGATACGCGGTGCGCGCGTATCGGCAATATCGAGTCGGCCAGGGGCGAAAAGAAAACTTACGGCATTACGACGCTGCTGACGAAGAAACACGTGCGTGTCAAGGACGGCTATGTCACGCTGAAATATGCGGGAAAGCATGAACGGCCGCAAAAGCACAAGTACAGGGATATACACAGATCCGATAGCGAAGGCCAAACATAAAGTCGAGGCGATGATAGCCGACGGTCTCGTTGAATTGACCGCCGAGAATAATCGTTACCTCTTCACGCGGGCGAACGGAAAGCCGTTTACGCCGCAATCGGTCAACGAGTACTTTACGTCGGATAAGCCGGATCCTGGTAAGGGTTTGCCCGAGGGGGGCGCCGCGGCGCCGTGCACCGTGCATAACCTCCGCAACTATCATGCGACCCGGATATTTGCGCAATTTAGCCGTGCATTTGCGCGGAAGGAGGCGTCGCCGAGCTATGAGGAGGTTTTAGCCGCCTACCAGGGCTGCAGCAAGACTCGCAGTCGCCGCGCCAGAAGGGGGGTACTGGACATTATAGCCGACGAACTCGGCAACACTCCGGCGATCTGCCGCAAGGCGTACATTGACCCGCGTGAGCAGTTGATATTCTTTAAGCAGTTTGGCTGCCGCCCTCCCGATTGCCTGATACGCGATGTCTTTGTTTACGAACCCATGGATACGTACGGTGTGGAGGACAAAGCCCGGCAACAGGAGCGGCTGACGCCGTGCAACAGACCGGTCTGCCATTTGAAAAAGTGCGTACTCGCGTCGAGCATCGCCGATATCGATAAGCAACGTGCCGAGGTCGCCAGTCGGCGTCATAAGAAGAATTGAGGCAAACGAGGGTGCCGGACCCGCCAAAATGCACGCAAATAGGGGGAAAGAGGGGTCAAATCGCCGTTCACGGGGCAAAAACGCCATTTTTAGCGAAAAACGGAAGATGTGTGCCTATGACGGCCCATAGCTGAATGTAACATAAGATGTCTTATGGGACGTTAGCAGGGGGGTTCGGTGCGGAATTCGTGTGGTTGCAGTATTGTGTTTTCCTGAGTCGGCGTTTAGGTCTTGAGAAGTATTCCCTTGGCGTAATTGTCGTTGGCCGGGTATATTCTGTGCGATTCGGCGGGTAACGGTGCTGGCTGGTTGGTTTTTTGTGATGATGAGGAGCAAAGAATGGATTTTATGGAGATTATCAGGTCGCGAAGGACAATCCGCTTTTTCAGGCAGGATCCGCTTGGCGAGGATATGCTTTTTGAGTTGGTGGAGGCGGCCCGGCTGGCGCCTTCGGCGTCGAATGGGCAGCCGCTGGAATATGTGATTGTCAATGAGAAAACTCAGGTAGAGAGGGTCTTTGAGCAGTTGGCGTGGGGTGCGTATGTGCAGCCGCGGCGCGACCCCCCTGCCGGACATCGCCCTGTGGCGTATATCGTGGTGCTGATCAACAGCGAGCGGGAGTTGGGCAGATTTGGCGTGGTTGACGCGGCGGCGGCGATTGAAAATATTTTGTTAGCAAGCTGGAGTAAGGGGATCGGGAGTTGCTGGTTGGCGTCAGTAAACCGGGAAACAACGGTCGATATACTGAACATACCGGCAAAGTATAGAATAGACTCAGTTGTCGCCCTTGGTTATCCAGATGAGACCCCCCTGCTCGCCGAATGCGCAGGCGATTCGATCGAGTACTACCTCGACGACGACGACCGGCTGCACGTGCCGAAAAGAGCGCTGAATACGATCACGCATGTTAATACGTTTGGTCGTCGCAAAAAGGCATGAGAGGCGGGAAGGAAATTATGAATGTCGAACTGATTAATCCTGACTCGAATCTTCATGGAAGGCTTCTGAATACGCGTCGGCGCCGCCTACTACGGGCAGTTTGATATGGGTCGCACCCAGTTGAATGGTGAGCTTTGTACCCGGGTCCGGGCGAAGGGTGTAATCGCGATCGCTGGAAAAGATCATCAAACCGATTTGTTGCCCTGCGGCGATGACCTGATCATCGGGCTGAAGATCGAACGTCAACTTGTAAAACTTTCCCGGCACAAGCGGCTTGCTCTTGCTAATCGATCGTGAGTTCTGCGGGTCGGCCCAACCTCGCGTAATAATGTTATCGGTAATCTTCACTTTGCTGCCCTTTTTCCAGGGAAGCGAAACCAACCAGACCGATAGATTGGCGGCGGGTTTGTTGCTCGCCAACTTGATCGAGATGCTCGCGGTTCCTGAAAGGTGCACGGAACGCTTCAATTGTGGTGTCACATAAATCAAGCGATGATTGGTCCACTCGGCCTGAGCCAGGGCCTCCCCGCTGAAGGAGAAATTGTCGATAAGTGTCTCTTTGGCCTTGCTCGATGGTTTGGTTGTCGACAGTTGCCCATGTTCGGGAGCGCCGGCGGAGAGAAACAACTTGACCGGTTTTGCGTCGGGGTTGGGGTAGTCTTTGTAGGCGGTCGGTTTGGAACGGTCGTCATTTTCACGCACGATCCACGCGCGGTTTTCTTTGTCCACACCGTTGTCGGCGCCGTACAGATAATGCGTAAACCAGCGATTCATCATCTTCATCGGCGGCGGTCCGCCGTGTCCGCCCTGGTGGAAGTAGGCCTGAACAGGAATTCCTTTTTCCTTGAGGGCCTGATAGATACGAACGCTGTGCTCGGGCATCACGTTCCAGTCATTGAACCCGTGCGACATCAACACCGCCGCCTTCACGCCATCCAGATCATTTAAATAATCACGACCGGCCCAGAATTTGTTGTAATCCCCCGTCCGACGATCGAAGTTTTGAAGCATTTCCGTGTCGCGAACTTCGCAGTTGCAATACTCACGCCGGGCTTCGTCGCCGCTGTTGATGAAATCGTACAAAACATCGATGTCCTCACCGATGTACCCGCCCGGTGAACGGACCAAACCGTTCGAGCGGTAGTAGTGGTAATATGACGTATTCGGCGACACAGGGATGATCGCCTCGAGCCCCTCTACGCCGGTGGTCGCCGCCGCCAGCGCAAGCGTGCCGTTATACGACGTGCCCGTCATGCCCACCTTGCCCGTGGACCAGAATGCGAACACCTCTTCGTTTCCGTCGGGCGTGGTGTACCCCGTCGCGCGCCCGTTGAGCCAGTCGATAACGGCCTTGGGCGCCAGCGACTCGTTGTCGCCTCCAACCGTCGGACATCCCTGTGACAACCCTGTGCCCGGTGACGACGAATGCACCACGGCAAAACCACGCGGCGCCCATTCCTTGACAAAAGACTTGGAGATAATCGGTCGCTCGCCCTTGCGTTTGATGGGCGACGCCTCCTTACGCTTGACCGGCTCGACACTGAGTTCCTGACGCGTGTCCCACATATAATTCCGGACCGGGCTGCTGGTGCCGGCGTAGTACGGACTCGTGCCGTAGATCACCGGGACCTTGAGCCCTTCGGTGTCTGTCTGACGCTGCCGGGTTACATCGACGTGCATACGATCCAGCTTGCCATCGCCGTCTGAATCAAACTCCGTCTTCACCCAAAGGTCGTGGCGGATCCACATGTCCGGGTCTTCGAATCGTTTGACGATCTGCGTCTGGCCGTCTTTGATGACGACAATCGCGGGCTCCTTACCCCCTGTTGCCTCCTTGGCGCAGGCAATACCCGCACACGCAAGCACCGACACACAAACAGCGATCGCCAACAATTTCTCAAGCCATTGATTCTTTAGCAATCTCATCATGCTCCATCTCTCCTGTTTAAGTTTTGATCCTGGCCATGGCCGCTGGATCAATCTCGCCATGGGCTTTGAACTTCTCCGGATTAGAAATGACATGGGGTTATTTTCCGAGGCAGAATAGCTTTTTGGTTGTTCTTATGAATAGTTGGGCGTTTGCGGCGGTTATTGATGCTCTTACTACCGCCCTGCCGGTTGGGTTGTCCATTTGGATTGAGTTTATCAGCTTGCCGTTTGCGGCATTAATTATGTCGGTTTGGCCGTCGTGGTTTATTATGTAGATTTTTCCGTCGGCGGCGAGAGGTGAGGCTTCGTATTTTGCTTTGCCGGGGGTCGGGATGGTCCATTTTATTTTGCCGGTTTGCGGGTCTACGCGGGAAAGCGTCTTTCGCAGGTCGCTTAGTATGAAGAAATCTCCGTCGTAGAAGGCGGGTGTGGGGACGTCGGCGGTTATTTGCTTAGTGTCGGCGGTTGTCCATGCGATTGCGGTGTCGTCGAGGAGACCGGCGCTATTCGGGCGGATGGCGTAGATGGGTGCGTTTTTCGGGGCGCAGGCGAGGACGATGCCTTCGCCGGCGACGGGTGATGGGACGAGCCGTTTGCCGCCGGCGTGGTCCGGGTTCCATGTGCCCCACCGCCAGAGTTCCTTGCCGGTCTGGAGGTCGTGGCCGGTGAGGATGTCGCCTCCGACGACGAGTAACTGATCCTTGCCGTCCAATGTGGCGGGGATCGGGGTGCTGAAGGCTTCGTGCGATTCGGCGTACGCCTTGGTCGGGCGGAACTGCCGCCAGAGGGTCTTGCCGGTTTTTGGGTCCATTACGAGGATGTAGGAGCGGTTCTTTTGGCCTGACAGGCCGCGACCCGATACGGGGACGTCGCGCTGGAGAACCTGGAGATATAGCTTGCCGCGGTAGAGTGTGGGGCTGCTGCTGAAGGTCCAGAGGAATGCGAATGGGCCGTAATCGTCCCTGATGCTGCGCGACCAGATGCGATTGCCGTCCATGCCATAGCCTATCAGCAGGCCGGTGCTGTAGAAGAAGATTACGACCTTGCCGTCGGTCACGGGTGAGGGGGCGGCGTAGTTGCTGCGTTTGTCCCTGCGGGTGCCTTTTGCGTTCTCGTGGCGCCAGAGGAGTTTGCCGTTTGTTCGGTCAAAGCACATCGCCAGCAGGGAATCGGCGGCGGAATCGACGCTGGAGATGAAGACACGGTCGGCGGAGACGATCGGCGTGGCGGCGGACGGACCGGGCAGATCGACGCTCCATGCGACGTTTTCGGTCTGGCTCCATTTGACGGGGAGGCTCTTCTCGTCGGTGGATCCGTTGAAATTAGGACCGCGCCAGTGCGGCCAGTCGGCGGCGTGAGTTGCCGATACGATTATGATAACGATTGTGAGAAATACGCAGTGCTTCATTTTCAAAAACCTCCTGACAAAATCATCACCCGCCGGCGTTCCAGGTTTCCCGCTGCTGCTCTTACTTGCCGCCCCTCCACCTCGCTTCACTCGGCGGCTGCCACCCAGACCGGGCAAGAGCCGCCCTACCGGCCTTTGATAATACCAAAAACGTTTGGATTTGCAAGGTTTATTGCTGAAATGTGTGCTCGACAGGGCTGCTTTTCGGACAGTTGCTGTGGGATCGCCCCTCCCAAGGCCCTGGTGCGGCGGGTTTATGGATACCTTGTAAAAAAGATTCCTTGACTATTCAAGGTGCTTTTGATAAGATTATTGGTGTTGTACGGACAGAAGAAATGTAATGGATGTAGTTAATACGTGGACATTTGGAGGTATGAAAGATGAGGACTCAAACAGTTTCCGGCAAAGCATGCATTGTTAAAATTCACCTGTTACTATTTTTTTTAGTCGTTAGCTCTGCTGTTGCCGTGTCGCGCGAAGATTTCGTTGGGGCGTGGATGAACGACGATCCATTGACCGGTGGCATGACACGGATTCTTATCAAAACCAGCGGTGCAAGTGCCCTTGAGGTGAACGCTTTTGGCAAATGCGTGCCAATGGACTGCGACTGGGGATTCGCGTCAGCAGCATTTTCAGGAGATCCTTTTGTTGTAGTTTACAGTTCCGGCCCTGCAGTCAGGACTCTGACCTTAGACCTGTTGACGCCAACAACTATGTACATGAAAGTGTTCAGTGATTATCCTCCCGGCGATCCAAGGGGGGACAGAACAGATGAATACGATTTTCATTTAATGAAACATCCTGATTTTGTCATTCGTAGAGTTTTACAGCCGATTGGAGTTTTGGAGTACGGCCCAATGAGCTGGATCGAGTTTTACATTCAAAATCTCGGTGCGCCTTATACTTTAGCAGAGCCGCTGCGGGCCCAGATTGTTAACAAGGAAAAGAACGGCGTGCCGATGACTCCTTCCGGTTTTATGGCGCCATCTTACACATTGCCGATCGAAACAGGGCAGGAGATTTATCACAAATTTGCGGTTGGTCATGACGGCGGATGGACAGACGCTGATTATACGTTCAATATACTGGCTGACTATGCAGACGCCATTTCCGAAGAAATGGAAACAAATAACCTTTCACGAAGAGTTACTGTTACCATAATGGGCGATCATCAGTTGACTGGTATTTGTAGATTTAATAATATGCCCATGCCGTGGAAAACTTCAAAGCTGCCCTGGGTGCAACTGCAGGACTCAGGCGGCTTGATACCAGGTGCAGAATTCAGATATTACAGTGTTACCGGGAGGTATGCTGTCAATAATGTTCCTTCAAGTGGTCGTGTTTATATTAACGCCGGCTATCGGATAGACGAAACGCACAGTCACTATCCGGGCAATTATGAATATGCCGGCAGTGTTGATCTTTCAACAATGACGCCGGAAGAGCTTGAAGATCATGACCTTGATTTTCAATATATAATACATATGACAGACCCCTGGGATAACACTGAGCTTTTGCATTCTTCAGATCCAATGCCGGAACACCAGCCGGGTATATTATTTCAATGGGACTCTGTGCCGGGGGCAGTTGAATATCTATTTGCAGTGGACCGTCGTCGCAGTTCAAGTCATCCCAGCGGCCCTGGACATATCGACAGACCCGTGGAGATTTACGCCTCTGAAACAGAGCAGGTTGTTTCACTACCTGTTTCCGACCCTAATGAGTATTATACTGCGTTGATCACTGCCAAGAACACATCAGGCCAAACCATAGGGCGTATGTTCAGGCCCCTGCTTAATGGGTACGGATTTAATTATCCGTTTACGGTTGATTACGAATGTTACTCATTACCAAAATTGAGAATGTTTATTGATAATCGCAGCACTTTAGACATTGGGGGCACGCTTTGGCACAATTACGGAATTACGATCACAAATCTCGATGTCGTGCCGGATGAACTGTTCGCACCGGCCCCTGATCTTGCAGCCTGCGGGCTTAA
>JAGHBX010000162.1 GCA_021160785.1 Planctomycetota bacterium
CGTGATATCGGTATGCCTTCTAACCATGAGTGTAATGCTTCCCTTGAGCGAGATGGATACGATAACGAGATATGCCTGCTGTCGGCTGTTGGGCGCGATGTGAAATTAAAAACAATCTATCGGCCAGCCGACGGCGGATATGTCGGCGAGCTTGATCTTCACTTTGACGGCAAACGCGTGCTGTTTACAAAATCCGATGCAGTGAACTGGAAGCTCTTTGAAATGAATGTCGATGGGTCGCATATTCGGCAGGTCACGCAGATTCCGGATGATGCCGATGCGATGGACGGCTGCTATTTGCCGAACGGAAAGATCATTTTCGGGTCGACGGCGTCTTTTCAGTCGGTTCCATGTTGGCATGGTCGCAAACGTGTCAGCAACCTGTACTTGATGGATGCCGACGGCACAAATGTCCGCCAGCTCTGCTTTGACCAGGATCACGACTTCCATCCTGCTGTGCTCGACAGTGGGAAAGTGCTTTATCTCCGCTGGGACTACACCGGTATCTGCCACATATTCCTGCGACAACTTATGACTATGAATCCGGACGGCACGAACCAGCGTGCCGTTTACGGGAGTAATTCATGGTATCCCAATTCGTTGTTTTTTCCCCGGCAGATTCCCGAAACAAATCGCCTGATCGGAATCCTGTCCGGCTACCATGGACCTCACCGCATGGGGCAACTGGTAATCATCGATCCGAGAAAAGGCTCACAGGAGGCCTCGGGGATCGTACAACGAATCACGGGACGCGGCGAGCCGATCAAACCGATGATTCGCGACAACCTGGTTGGCGGCGATTGGCCTATGTTCCTGCATCCATATCCACTAAGCAGCAAATACTTCCTCGTGAGTTGCCGGATGAGCGCTAAATCTTCATGGGGCATCTATTTGGCGGATGTATTCGACAATCTCATACTCGTGTATGAAGAGCCCGGCTACGCACTGCTCGAGCCAACTCCTGTTATGCCGCACAAGCAGCCTATGGTGATCCCCGACAAAATAGACTTGACCAAAAATGATGCAACCGTTTATATCAGTAATGTTTATGCAGGGCAGGGATTGAAAGGTGTGCCGCGCGCCACTATCAAGCAATTGCGGCTTGTCGGTTATAATTTTGGGTTTCGCGGTCTGGCCGGCTCGGACAAGATCGGTTACGGCGGGCCCTGGGAGGCAATGCAAATTATCGGGACCGTGCCTATTGAACAAGATGGATCGGCAAGCTTTCACGTTCCCGCTAACACGCCCATTTCCCTGCAGGCACTGGACAAAGAAGGCAAAGCGGTACAGCTCATGCGAAGCTGGTTTACCGCTATGCCTGGTGAGAGGATATCGTGCGTTGGCTGCCATGAGACTCCGATGGATGTTTCAGGTAATACTACTAATATTGCTGCTAAAGGTCCACCTCGCCGAATATCGCCTTGGTATGGTCCTGCTCGCGGGTTTGACTTCGAGCGAGAGGTCCAGCCGGTACTTAACAAATACTGTGTGTCATGTCATGATGGTTCAAGGTTCGGTGCTCAAGATCTTCGATCCGAGTTAGACGGCGGCAAGGCTGAGCCTAAACCTATCGGCTATGTCCCACGTCTCCATCCCGATATGCTTGCCGCTACCAATGGTAAACTAAAGTATAGTCCGGCTTATGATGTGCTGATTCATTACATCCGGCGAGTGGGCATCGAGGATGATGTCAGCCTTCTGACTCCTGGTGAATATCACGCCGATACCAGTGAGCTTATCCAGATGCTCGAAAAAGGTCATCACGGCATTGAACTGGATGCAGAAGCCTTCAGTCGCCTGGTCACCTGGATCGACCTTAATGGTCCTTGTCACGGGACCTGGGGCGATGTCTTTCCCATTCCGGATGGCGCCCATGAGCGGCGGATGGAACTTCAAAAACTCTACGGCGGGCCGATGGATGATCCTGAGAAAATTTTTGAGACCTCATCGAAACAGGCTGGTGCTGTTTTTGCAAGTGTGATATCACGGCCAGAGCCTTATGAGGCAAAGGGAGGATCTCTTTCTTTACAAGACGAACGTAAGCAGCAGAAATTTTTCACGCCTGTAAGACGCCTGATCGATCCTGGAGGTGTGAAGTTGTCGCTTGTGCGTGTGCCGACAGGCCGGTTTGTCATGGGGGACGTCAATGGAGAAGCCGATGAGTTTCCGCAAAGAGTTATCACAATGGACAAACCTTTCTGGATAAGCGAATGTGAAGTAACTAATGCCCAGTTTCGACGATTCGATCCGTCACATGACAGCGGATACTATTCAAAACGCCGCGATCGCGCCGACGGAAAAGGGCTTTCGCTAAATGGTGATCAGCAACCAGTAGTGAGGGTTTCGTGGGATGAGGCGATGGATTTCTGTCATTGGCTCTCGAAGCGCATCGGATTGACAGTGACGCTTCCAACGGAGCAGCAGTGGGAATACGCCTGCCGGGCGACAAGTGCAACACCGCTGAATTACGGGATGGTTGATGAAGATTTTTCTCCCTGGGCTAATATGGCTGATCTCAGCTTCAGCACAGGCCTGGGGATATACAATGGACGAATGATGCCCGAAGGCGGAGTCACCCAGGCAACCGGAGGCGTTCCTCATCTTGTTTTGGAAGGTTCAAAGCTGGCCGACATTCGATTCGATGACCACAATCGCGTTACCGCCGGCGTAGGTTCGTACAAACCCAATCACTGGGGGCTTTTTGACATGCACGGCAATGCCGCCGAGTGGACGTTAAGCAAATATGATAATGGTCGAAAAGTCGTTCGTGGCGGCTCGTTTTTCGATAGGCCCACAAGGAGCCGCAGCAGTTTTCGATTGGGTTATCCATCTTGGAGGCGAGTATTTAACGTTGGCTTTAGAATAGTACTAATTGATGAGAATATCGCAACTAATAATACAAAAGGAGATAAGAATTGAAGCAGATACTCCAATTCGCACACGGGTTATTCTGGATCATTGTAATTGTCTTAACAAACTTGTCTGCCCAATACGCCATTGCCGAGGAGCCTAAACCGAATCTGATCTTTATCCTGGTCGATGACCAGGGTTACTACGATCTCGGTTGTTACGGCGGCAAAGAGTTCGATACGCCTCGGATTGACCGGATGGCCGAAGAGGGCATATTGTTCACCGATTATTATGCGGCCGCTCCGATCTGCAGCCCATCGCGTGTGGGTATTTTGACCGGCTGCTATCCGCGCAGAGTCGGATTGGCGACGTGGGTACAGCGGGCCGACTCGCGCAAGGGGATTCATCCCGACGAATTGACCTTAGCTGAACTGCTCAAATCATCCGGCTATGCAACGGCATGCATAGGCAAGTGGCATCTGGGATTTCTGCCCCCATTCCTGCCGAGGCAGCAGGGATTCGATCATTACTTTGGATTGCTCCATAACCTCGATCCTCTTGAGGTCGTCTATTTCGAAAATGTTGGCGGCGTACCGTTGATGCGTAATGAAAAAGTAATTAAGCGACCGGCCGATCCCGCGGAATTGACCGAGGCCTATACCGATGAGGCAATTAGCTTTATCCGGAAAAATAAAGATCGTCCGTTCTTTTTGTACATGCCTCACACGATGGCGCATAATCCGTTGGGTGTAACAGATGATTTTAAGGGAAAATCACGTTTTGGCCTCTATGGCGATGTTATTCAGTGCCTGGATCATCATGTTGGACGATTGTTCGACACGTTGAAAGAACTGGGCATCGATGATCGGACATTTGTTGTCTATGCCTCTGACAATGGTCGCGGCCCGGGACGAACACCAGACCAGCCTATACGCGGCAACAAGCTTACAACATTAGAGGGCGGTATCCGAGTTCCTTGCATCGCATGGGGACCGGGCCTTGGGGTCAAGGCAGGCCAAACCTCCTCGCAGCTCATTCATGCAATGGACTGGTATCCTACTTTCGCAACTTTTGCAAGCCAAAAGGTTCCCGAAGGCCGGATCATTGATGGACGTGACATCACCCCTTTGCTTAAAGGAAGATGCAAGACGGTTCCTTCGGCTACAGCAGAGATGTCGCTAAATGCATCGGTCCCTTTGCGCCGCCCGTGGAATCCACCCGGCGAATGGAAAGGAATAGTCTCGCAGGAAGAATACCACCATGCATTTTTCTATCATGGCAGCTTAGGATCGCTTGCCGCTGTTCGATGGGATAAGTGGAAATTACAACTAAATCCTGACTTCAAGCTTTTTGACCTGGAAAAGGATCCTGGCGAAACCAGGCCGGTTCACAATTCGAAGTTGACCAAAAAACTCCGCGGAATGGCCGTCCTCTTCCAGGAAGAAATGCGAACCGGCACTCGCCCGGCAGGTGAGTTGCATACAATGCCATGAAAACTTCTATAAGCTCTGGTCCTCGTCGTTTCACGGACTTGCCATGCAGCCGTACACAAATAAATTCGGCTCTGAAGAGATTACCGCCCATGACGAATTTCTTCAGGGCTCCGTCAAGAGCTACCGTGCCTTCATTACCAACAAGAAAGGTTACGTCGTCGTTCGATCCGGTGATGAAGAAAAAAACTTTCCCTTAGTACACGTCTTCGGCGGCAAGAATGTTTATTACTTTCTCACCCCGCTGAAAAGAGGTCGGCTTCAGGTTCTTCCCCTGGCTTATGACGTTCGTAAAAAAGAGTGGTTCGACACGACAGCCAGCTTTCGACAAACTACGACCTGAAAACCGACACATACCACACCGTCTGGAAAGAACCGGGAATTAACTGCGAAACATGCCACATGCCAAAA
>JAGHBX010000254.1 GCA_021160785.1 Planctomycetota bacterium
AATGGATGTTTGATAATACACCAGGATTATTCTAATATTCATTGTTTGAGAATTAAAAATATGCAGAAAATGTCTCGAGGATATGGAAAAATTGGAAAATAGGTCATTTAAAATAAATTTTCATTGCCTCTATTTCGGAGAGCGCGGGTTCATCGGCTGCCATACCGGCTATGGCGGTCCTGTTTATCGAGCGGTGGAGCTGTTACCCGATGCGCTGTACATCCTGGATTGGAGTCTGGAACAGGCGTTATCCTGCGACGAACTGCAGGATCAGGAATTCTTGCCCGGATATAGCCTCCTGTTGCGGAAAGGTTTTGCATGGCCTCCGTTTTGAGTCAGTCTGGAGAAGAGCGTCAGGTGAATGTGCTGGTGTTCCCCTACCGGGATCTGTATTTCCAGCGTCGTTACGGAAAAACCGTGCGCGATCTTCAGATCGTCGAGGCCTTGCGCCGAAACCCGGGGGTCAAACGCGTTTGTGTGGTCAACCGACCAGTATCCCTGTATGAGAGGCTGTTGGGCAAGCGCTGCAATTTGTTGTCGTCTGAAACGGATCTGCCGCGTTACTGGGACGAGACTTCCCTCGATCTGTTGGGTCCTTTGCAGCGCCGACGCTGGACCGAGCACTGCTATGATCGACTGTTGGTGCCGGTTTATCGTTGGGCCGGCTTTCCAGCGGATGAGTTTAACGTATTGCTCGACTTCACCCCGATTGCCAAGATCGATCACCGCCGCTTTCCGGGATATTTTTATTGGTACGACCTTATAGACAACTTCCGCAAACACAATCGATTCAGTCTCGTCGAACATCAAAAGGTGACTGAAAAGTACGACTATGTGAAAACCCATGCGGATCTGGTCACCGGCGTGACGGAGGAATCGCTCAATGACTTTCCGCCTGAGCGTCGACTGGTGGTTGCAAACGGCATTTTGGAACGAACACAGGAGACTGTTGCCGAGCCGGGCCCCTATACCTTCGGCTTCACCGGCTTCATCACAGATAAATTCGATGTGAAATCGGTGCAGGAGCTTGTGACCGGAACGCCGCACAGAGTAGCGATTTATGGCCGTGCATTGGACAAACAAACGGCCAGGCGACTCGAGGCGCTGCCCAATGTGGATCTCCTGGGACAATTTTCAAGACAGGATTTGCCCCATATCATGTCCAGCTTCAAAGCCGGGTTGTTACCCTATCGGCAGGACAAGTCCCATGACGGATCTCCAATCAAGCTCTATGACTATTTGGATTATGGTAAACCCGTGGTGAGCACCATGCGCTTCGAAATCGATAATCGCTTTATCATTTACTGCAACCCGCAAAAGCCGCAAAAAGTGTTGGGTGAGGTACCGAAATTGCTGGAGGCTTTGAGTAGGGAGGGAAACCGGCTTCGCCGGCATATCCGCGCGACCGTGGAGCCTGCTCATCTGTGGGCGAATAAGGTGGAGCGCATTTTGAATCGAATTGGTGAGAGTCATGGTTGAAATCAAAGTCGCCCACATTATGTACCACTCCTATCCCGATGTATCTGGTTACTCGATTAGGGGCAAGTCGATTGTGGGCTACTTGGCGCATCGGGGTGTCCAGCAGATCGTCGTCACCGCCCCCGGGGTGTTCTCGCAATCCGAGCGGGAAACGCTGGACGGCGTCGAATACTACCGTGCACCGAAGTTTCACCATCCCCTGGGAGGAGTACCGCTGGTGAAATGGTTGCCGTTCGGAGCGGCTTTCCGAAGGCACATTCGGGGCGTCCTGAGAAAATTCCGGCCGCACATCGTGCATGCGCATGAAGCATTCGCCGTCGGCCCATCCGCGCTGGCGTCGGCAAGGGACGTGGGAAGCGCTTTTGTCTATGAGATCAGAGGCATGGTGGAGGAGTCGGATCGGATCAACCGGCCTGGATGGCGTTCCCATCTCAAGGCCGGCCTGGAGCGGCGTAGAAAGATCGCCATCATGCGGCAGGCAGATGCGGTTATTGCCTTGTCCCAGGGAATTCTTGATCGAATAAGCGAATACGGGATCGATTCGGATAAGGTCTATCATGTGGGCAATGCGGTGGATACGCAACATCTTGTACCTGCGCCCTCCAGCCACCAGGGGCCGGTCACGCTCGGCTACATCGGATCCATGCGAAAACTCGAAGGCCTGGCACCGTTCCTGCGGGCCGTTGCGGATACCGTAAAGACATGGGACGCAAAGGTCCTTTTGGTGGGTGGTGGGCCGGAACTGCCCGAATTGCGGGCACTGGTAAACGAGTTAGGACTGGAGAATCACGTTGAATTGACTGGGTCGGTCGAGCATGATCGGGTATTCGAATATTATCGGAAATTGGATCTGTTAGTCGTCCCCCGCGTAAAGTCGGTAGTCACCGATAATGTAACGCCGCTGAAACCGCTGGAGGCAATGGCGATGGGGATACCAATCCTCGCAAGTGACGTGGGCGCTCTTCGGGAATATATAACGGATGGCGAAAACGGATACCTGTTCAGCGCCGGCAACGATCAGGCGGCTCGGAAAAAACTGGTATGGGTACTGGATAATCCGCATGATAGAGCACGAATTGCGGAGAATGCGCTTGACTGGGTCAGACGTCACAGGGATCGGCGAGTCGTATTCGAGCGCTACCTAGAGATATATGAAAGACTTTGTCATAAAAAAGACTGATATTCTGGTATTTTTTATTCTTATCAGTCCGTTTCTCAATGTGTTCAAAGGGCTTGACCCTGAGAACGGGCGCTATGCGCTTCTTTTTTCAGATCTGCTGTTTGCGGCGATATTCTTCAAGGCCGTGAGAAAGCGGGCTTTGTGGAATCGATGCATTGCCTTGATAACGTTGGCACTCATCCTCTACGGCGCCCTCAATATGTTCAATCCGAACGTACCCGACCTCATTACGGCTATGGAGGGGTTTCGCAAGTCGTTTTACTGGTTGATAGCTTTTTTTATTGGTTTGAGCCTGGCGAGTGTCGACGAGCGGCGGTTACTTCGGGCGGTGTTCGCAGTGAGTTTGCTTATTGGATTGTATGGGTTAAAGCAGTGGTTTCATTGGAGCGCGTTCGATCAGGCATTTATCGAGTCGCAGTCATCCGGCTATGGGGTATTTGCCTTTCATGGTGAGATAAGGCCGCCGGGTATACTCTCCTCGCCGTTTCACCTGGGCATGCTGGCAATCGTCGGCATTGCTGTCGCCTACCGCCTTTTTTTCACCACCTTACACAGACGTTCTGTGACATATTGGTCGGCGGTTATTTTTTTCTGCTGTGTGGTTATGGTTTCTCAGACTCGCACTAACCTGATAGCTGTTATCCTTGTACTTTTTTTCCTGCATGGGCGACGTAATATTGCAGTTTTTGCGATCCTTATCGGATTGTTAATGGCGATAGCGGCGGCCACCGGACTGTTTGAAAACACGATTGGAACACTTTTCCATATTACGGAAGATAACCGATTTCTTAATCGTTGGCGAAGTTACGAAATGTTTTGGGAATATTACTCCGCCAGCCCGATAAATATCATATCAGGGTTCGGTACGGGTAGCGCGGGAGACACCCTGGGATGCAAATTTCTGCCCCTCGGTCAGAGTTGGATTACCAGCCACAGCCTGATTCTCAAAAGCGTATTCGAAAACGGCCTGATAGTTTCCATTCTTTATGGGGCCTTAGGGATATACCTTTGGTATTGCCGGGCCTGGCTCCTTCCGTCATTACGGGATTTTAGCGGTGCCATCGTCCTGATCCTGTTGGTGCATGGTCTGGTGGGAAGCGCTGTTGAGGCTTGGCCTGTAAACATTTATGCCGGATTGCTGGTCGGTTTCGCATATTCCAGACCACGTAAAAAGCAAATCCTGCATACCGCATAATTGGTTGCAACCAGTGAATTCCCCGGGACAATTGGACGCATATACCATAAGACATTAATCGGACATCCAAACATATCAACTAAACGTAATTAAACTATTGATTATTTCTATAGCACAAACTTGTTGAAAGAATCGGAAATCCGAGAACTATTCCCGAATTATTTACTTGAGCGTGAGAAGTTCTTAGGCTTCACAAAATCCTATATGTTGTTCGTTCGGTAAAGGCGCAAAATGAGTACAAGTCTTCCTAATCGTGTTGCAATCCTTGGCATTCGAGGAATTCCCGCCAAGCATGGTGGTTTTGAAACTTTTGCTGAGCATTTTGCTCTCCACCTTCAACAAAAAGGTTGGCAGGTAACTGTCTACTGCCAGGAAGAAGGAGATGGGAAGATTTACGAAGATGATTGGGATGGTATTCATCTGGTTCATATTCCAGTTACCCAGGTTAGAGCAAAGGGTACGGTAGTTTTTGACTGGAAGTCAACGTTACATGTTGTAAAAAGAAAAGTTCCTGTTATTACATTGGGTTATAATACAGCTATCTTCTGTGCACTCTATCGTCTGAATGGTATAAAAAACATCATCAATATGGATGGGGTTGAATGGCGGCGCGGTAAGTGGAACACTCTTGAGCGAGCCTGGCTCTATATTAACGAAAAGCTCGGGGCCTGGTTGGGCAACCATCTAATTGCTGATCATCCCGAGATAAAGAATCATCTGGCCCAATTTGTTTCGTCGGATAAAATAACAGTCATTCCCTATGGCGCTGATATTTTAGATTCTGCAGATGAGGACCAGCTTGTCCCGTTTGGTCTTGAAAAAAATAAGTACGCCATCCTTATTGCTAGGCCCGAGCAAGAGAACTCAATTCTCGAAATAGTAAAGGCATATTCCAGGGGAAGAAGAGGTATGCCGCTTGTCATTCTGGGAAATTATACCCCGGAATCTAATGATTACCACAAACAAGTTATTGATGCTGCCAGTGACGAAATTAATTTTGTCGGCGCCATCTATTCTAAAGCAGTAGTGCAGGCTTTACGTTTTTTTGCCAGATTTTATATCCATGGCCATACAGTGGGCGGTACCAATCCCTCTCTAGTAGAGGCCTTGGGGGCGGGATCTCCTGTTATGGCTCACGATAATAAGTTCAACCGTTGGGTGGCAGGTGAGGGAGCTCGTTATTTTTCATCAGAAGAGTCATGTGCCCAAGAGACAGAAATACTTTTAGGGGATGATGATCTCATTGCAAAAATGAAGAGGTATAGTCGC
>JAGHBX010000604.1 GCA_021160785.1 Planctomycetota bacterium
ATCAAGGAGGATGAAACCACCGAACTGAAATTCGGCGGGCCGTTGACTGTTAAGCCTACCGTGTCAATTCCGCGGAAGTCCGGCGGTCGATTGACTGTCACTGTCGGGCTGAAAGTGGTGGGTGAATACGGAGAGGAATACGGCGTGCGGGTCTCGATGACCGACGAGAATGGTAAGCGCAGGAGTGTAAAGGAACCGAAGTTGAGAATTTTTGACGAAACAGGCAAGGAACTGGCAAACGGCAAGTTTGCCTTTGGCTGAGGCGGTGTATGCCGGTACTCGTGGCGAGTGCCAGACGGTTTCAAGGGCAAATTCCGCGTTGAGGTCGATGCCGATTACGGCCCATTTGAGACAAAGCAGGAGGCAATCTGGCACACGATAAAATGAGTTGAATGAAATTCGCAAGTACCGGCGGGTCAAGAGATGTTTTCTTTTGGGCCGCCGTTTTTTATTGGATGGAGAAAGAGCATAGATGGACTATTCAATCATTCTGTTAAGGGGAAGAGTCGTGAAGAAAATGTATGTGCTGTCAGTTGCATTAATGCTGTGTTCCCCTGTTTTGGCGCAAGACAAACGCACTAACGAGTCGAAAGGCTATCTCAAAGAAGCAGTCAGACTCGAGGAAAAGTATTCGCCGGACACCGCCGCCGGCGCCCCTTCCTGGCTTGGCAAGTATCCGATGAGTTTCTTTACAAAGACAAGATCCGCCAAAACCGTAGGAAAAGATCGTCTCTCCGTTGCATTGAAGATCCAGTATTGGAACTGGGATTTGAAATGCGATGCCGCCGGGAATTACCATTCTCTTCCTTCCGGGGATTCGAAGCGAAAGACAAGCCTCGTGTTCTGCACGAAGTACGGCTGGGCCGAGAACCATCATATCGCCGTAGGTGTACCCGTCCTGTTCAACGATTTCGATACCGGAACAACAACCAACAATAGCAAGGGCATGGGTAACATCTTCGTCTTTGAAAAATGGAACCTGATCCGGGAAACCGAGAGATTCCCCGCCGTAGCGGTCGATTTCTGGTACTATCTGCCCACTGGCGACGGTGATCGCAAACTCGGCAGCGACGACGGCGCCTACAAGATCACGACCGAAGTTTCAAAGGCGTGGAAGGATTTTTCCTTGCACTTTAATCCCAGTTATGCATGGAACGAAACACCGAACTCCAACTGGAACGAGATCAACGCAGGCGCCTGGTACACGAAATTCGCAAAACTCTGGCCCGGCATGGAGTACAACTATTTCTACAAACAAGGTTACGGGCAGTCACAGGACCTTGTACCCGGCCTGCTCTGGAAACTGCCGAATAGTTCCACTTTCAAAATCGGTTGCCCGATCAATCTCGAATCAACCTGTCACTATCGTAGCCGCGTCGGTGTGGTAGTCAAATTCTTCAAAAAGTTCTGATGTGAACGAAAAACTAAAACATGATGTGAGAGCAGAAAAGGAAAAAAGATGAAACGCACGACAAAAGGATTGATGTTGCTTATGCTCACGGTGCTTGCCTGCATGGCAGGTTGTTCCAGGAAGAGTCCTCCTGATGAATCCGCAACGCCGGTAACTCTGAAACTCGGTCATGTAGGACACGACCACCATCTTGCGCTTTTCGTAGCCTTCGACAACGCTGAAGAGTACGCCCAAAAAAGCGGCATTAATTTAAAGGTTGTCGAAGACAGGAAATTGTACGAATTGATTGAAAACGGTCAAAAAATCGCAGATGTAGAGGTCATCAAGGTTGGCGGTGGCTCGAAGATGCCCGCCGCGTTGGCACAGGGTATTATCGATGTAGGTTTCGGGGGCGTAGCACCTGTCCTGGCAAGCAATGACAGCGGCGCCCCGGTAAAGATAATCTCACCGCTTCATTCAAAGGGTGATATGTTTGTGGTCAAGCCGGACTCGCCGATCAAAAGCTGGGGTGATTTTGTCGAAGCGGCTCAATCCGCCGACAAACCGATTCGGATCGGGTATAAGAGCCCTGTGGCGGTGGCAAAGGTGATATTCGAGGAGGCATTGACACACGAAGGAATCTCCTTCAGCGGCAATCCTGCAGATGCCGATGTAAAGGTGCGTCTTATTAACACCAAGGGAGGCGGCAAGTTGAACGTATGTCTCGGCGGCGATCTGATCGACGGCTATGTGGGCAATAATCCATTTCCCGCTATCGCCGCAGAGAAGAAGATCGGGCGGATTGTCTGCGATCTCGAAGACCTGCCTCCGGGCACATTCAGCAATCATCCCTGTTGCTGTATCGCGGCCAACTCAGATGCTATCGAGCAAAAGGCCGAGGCCATCATCGCGTTGCTCGTTCTTTTCCAGCAGGCCAATGAGACAATCAACAGTGATCTCGACAAGGCCGTCGCCGCCGCGACCCGCTGGATCGGGACAAGCGAAACCGTGGAGCGGATGAGCATTCCAACCAGCGGTTACAGTCTCGAACAAAATCAACAGTGGCAGTCGGCAATGAACGCATGGATTGATGCAATGAACCGGCTCGGCATATTCCAGGGGACTTTCAAAGAGATGCCGCCGGAGAAGGTATGTCAACTATCCTACGATATGTCTTTATTGAATCAGGCAAAGGAGAAACTTGCATTATCTCAGGAATAACAAGCACTATCTACACGGTTTGATGCGCCGTATGGGCTGGACGGCCATTCCGCTGCTACTTCTGATCATCTGGCAGGTCTCCGCGATGCGGCTGGGAAAGCCCTGGCTTTTTCCCACGGTGACAAGGGTGCTTGTGCAGTTGGTCCATCCGCTGCGCGACCATTACGCATCAGGCTCGCTTCTCAGCAATGCGCTGATAAGCATCTTTCGTGTGGTTATCGGCTTTGTTACGGCATCACTGGCGGGGATAATCCTTGGGATACTGATGGGCTCTGTTCGCTGGCTGCGATCACTGCTCGAGCCAATGGTCGAGATTATTCGTCCCTTGAGCCCGATAGCATGGCTTCCTTTTGCAATCGCGGTTTTCAAGCTGAACACGCTCAGTCATCTATTCGGTCTTGACTATTCTCGAACGATACTCGATCAGGTTCAATTAGGAATGTTATTTGTGATCTTCGTGGGGGGGTTTTTCCCCATTCTCATCAACACAATCGATGGCGTAGCGGGCGTGCGGCAGAACTATATACTGCTTGGACGATCCCTCGGCGCCAATTCGGCACAGATATTCATTCATGTTTATCTACCTGCCGCTCTGCCTATGATCCTGACGGGGCTTAGGCATGCACTGGCGCGATGCTGGATGGTTATCATTGCAGCCGAAATGATGGCGGGTATCGACAGCGGTATCGGATACCTGCTTGTCTATGCCGCGGACAATGCAGCCATGGATCTGGTGATTGCGATCATGGTTATAATCGGAACCATAGGCGCTGGGCTGAGTTATTTCATCCGTTGGATTATGAGACCTTTCATCCGATGGCACGGACAGGAGGTGTGATGTGAAAATGAAAATCACTCCAAACAAAATTGTTGGATCTGATCGGATCGCCCTGTCGTTCAATGACGTCGGCAAAGGTTATACATCCGACAGCGGAACACAGGTGGCCGCATTACAGAATATCAACCTGCAAATTGATCACGGGCAGTTTGTGACCCTTGTCGGCGCAACCGGTTGTGGGAAAACCACTCTTTTGAACCTCGCCGCCGGCATCGACACACCCGCCATCGGCGCCATAAGTCTCGCCGAGGATATCTGTCCGAAAAGAGATGTGGCATATGTATTCCAGCATTACACATTGTTGCCCTGGCTGAAAGTGGAACATAATGTGGCCTTCGGCCTGAAAATGCGAGGTATTTCACGGAAGCAACGGATCAATGCATCCGGCGATCTACTCGAACAGGTCGGCCTGAAAGGGTATGAAAAAGCCTGGCCTCACGAATTGTCCGGCGGAATGAGGCAGCGGGCGGCAATTGCACAGGCCCTTGCGATCAATCCGAAATTGCTATTGATGGACGAACCGTTCGGCGCGCTGGACTCTTCCACCCGTCGGGATCTCCAGACGATGTTGGGCAACCTGCACCGGGATAGAAAGATGACAATACTCTTTGTAACCCACAGCATCGACGAAGCTCTAATTTTGGGCGACCGCGTGATCGTTTTCAGTGAACAGCCCGGGCGGATTCTCGAAGACCACAAGATTTTTCTGCCGCGCCCGCGAATGCGAAGCGACGATGCCTTTACCAGGCAGTTGTTACACATTTACGGCCTGCTTGCGGAAACTCATCCATAGAATTGAACAGGTTAACGCTTTGCGAATATGGGAGCACATTGAAAGCATCAACCTCAAGGATGTCCAGGGCGTCTACAGCGGTCCAGAGGGCAGGCTGTGGGAGCTTATTATGGGTGAGCAGATTCATTGGCGGACGAAATCGATTTTGTTCTTGGCGATGCCTGCGATAGCGGGCTCGGTGGGCTAAGAGCCCACCCTACAACTTGGCTAAAGTATTAGGAAGGTTGATTGTAAGAGAGGCTGATATGGCAAAGTGCTGTGACAACACGCAACCGGCGGGTGGTGAAGATCCGTCGGCGTGGTTTGGCAATATGATCGGTAACTGCTATGAGTATGCTACGAAGGCGAAGGCGGCCGGGCGTGGTGTTGTTGGGATTATGTGTGAGTTTACTCCGCGTGAGTTGATTATGGCGGCCGATGCCGTGCCGGTTTGTTTGTGCGGGGGGTCTGCCGAGACGATTGCATCGGCTGAGCAGCATCTGCCTGCGAATCTTTGTCCGCTGATCAAATCTACTTACGGCTATCATGTTGAAAAGGCGAATCCATTTCTCGAGATGGCGGATATGTTGGTTGCCGAGACGACGTGCGACGGCAAGAAGAAGATGTATGAGCTATTAGCCGAGAGCAGGCGGATGCATGTGCTGGAACTTACGCAGAAGCCCGACGACGGGGATGCGATGAGCCACTGGGTGCGCGAGTTGAATAAGTTCAAAGCGGCTCTTGAAGAATACTACGGCGTTGAAATAACGGATGAGAAGATTTGGGCGGCGATCAAGGTGATGAACAGGGAGAGGTCGCTTCGGCGGCGGTTGGCTGGGCTGATGAAGGCCGATCGCCCCCCGATGACGGGGCGGAAGCTGCTTGACTTTAAGAGTAATATATCGGGGATTGAGGCTGATTTTGAGCAGTATGAAAAGGCGATCGGGTTCTATGAATCGCGGCAGGCGGAGTGTGCGGGCGCCAAGCCTGTGCGTGTGCTGCTCACGGGCGTGCCGGTGGTCCACGGGGCCGAGCGGATCCTCGATATTGTCGAGGGCAACGGCGGGTTGGTGGTTTGCATGGAAAACTGCACGGGACTGAAGCCTATTATCGAGGATGTTGACGAGCAGGCCGACGATCCTGTGCGGGCGCTTGCGGAAAAGTATTTTCATCTGCCGTGCTCGGTGATGACTCGCAACGACAGGCGATTAGAACTGATTGAGCAGCTTGCCGGTGAGTATAAGGTCCAGTGTATTATCGATCTGGTCTGGCAGGCGTGTTTGACTTATGACGTTGAGTCGTATTTTGTAAAGCAGTTGGCGGAAGATAAGCTGGGCCTGCCGTATTTGAAGATTGAGACTGATTATTCGCCGTCGGATTCGGCGCGGATTGCGGTGAGGGTTGAGGCGCTGTTTGAGATGGTTCGTTAGGTTGGGTGTGGTGGGCTAATCCCGATACATCAGGACACCCTACGGAGTAAATAGTATCTGTTGCTTTCCGCAACAGCAGGTAAATAGGTAACCGTCCCCTATTTTGTTGTTTGAAATGGTTTGTTAAAGGTTTGCAGGTTGGCTGGGAAGATTGTTTATGCTTGTTCGTATGTGCCTGGTGAGTGGATTACGGCCCATGGGCTGTCGCCGGAGAGGGTGATGCCGCGCCAGTTGAGCGATCGTGACGGGTTGGGGAGGGTTGAGGGGCTTTGTGCGTTTGTGAAGACGCAATTGCAAATGGTAAGGCGTGCATTAGCCGAGTTGTCGGGGGAGGAACTTGACGACGAGAAACTGGCGGCGGGGATCAGGCAGGCGAATGTTGTTCGGCGATATCTGCGATATCTGCGAGAACTGGTGTTTACGGCCCAGCGTTGCCCGATGGGGGCTCTTGAAATGCTGGTCGCCGAGATGTTTGCGATACATTTTTGCAGCGACAGGGATGAGACAATCGAGATTCTCCGGGATATGATCGAGGAAGTGAAGTCGCGGACAGAGATGAATAAAGGCGTGGGTGATTCGGATGCGGTGAGGATATTCTGGGTCAATCCGGTTGCGGGCGCGAGTCATTGCACGTTGGAGGGCAGGATAATAGCGGATTACGTTTGGGAGACCTTAGGGATGAGCGTGCTTGAGATTGAGGTGTCGCCGGTCAGCGATTCGATGGGGGCGTCGCTTGGGACGCGTATGGAGGCACTGGTGGAAACTGTACAACAACGGAGAAAGACATGATTTGTGCGGGCATTGATGCAGGTTCCAGGGCGATCAAGATCGTCCTGCTGGATACCGATGGCAATGAGATCGTCGCGTCGGGCGTGATCGATCAGGGTGTCGAGCAGGATAAACTCGCCGCCGATCTTTACGGCAGGCTGCTGAAGGGGCAGGGCATCGACGAGGGACAGGTCGCAAGGACGGTGGCGACGGGCTACGGCCGGGGCATTATCTCGGGGGCGGATACGACGATAACGGAGATCAGTTGCCATGCGGCGGGAGTTCGTCATCTCGAGCCGGATGCGCGGACGGTGATCGATATCGGCGGGCAGGACAGTAAGCTGCTGCGTCTGGACGGCGAGGGCAGGGTGCG
>JAGHBX010000569.1 GCA_021160785.1 Planctomycetota bacterium
ACGATCGGTAATCGCCGCCAGCCAGATCATCTGCCCGCTGGTACTGCGAATGAACGTGATATCCTCCCAACCGGCAGGCGTCTTGCCGGTCGTAAAGAGTCTTGAGGCATCTCGGCCCTGCTCTTTGCCGGCGGTCCTGACGCCTATCAGGCTAAGAATCGTAGGCAGAAAATCCACACACCCCAACGTCTCATTAATAACCGTACCGCCTTTGATTTTGCCGGGGTAATAAATGACAAACGGTATTTTCGCCGACCCCTCGAACGGCACACCCTTGTTCTGGCGATGATGCTCGCCGCGGAGGTCACCGTGATCGGAGGTGAAAATAACAATCGTATTGTCGATCAGCCCGTCGGCTCGCAGCACCTTCAGAATCTTGCCGACGTTATCGTCGATACACTTGACCATGCCGTAATAGAGCGCCATGCCGTTGAAGCCGCCGGCGGGCCGTGCCCAACTCGGCAGATTCTCGAGAGGCTTGTCGAACGTTCGCGGAGTCTTGTATGTCTGGCTCTTGAACATCGTATCGTAAGGCGGCCGAACCGTGTCCGGGCCGTGCGGGTCCGGTATGCAGAGCATATAGCAAAACGGCTTGCCCTTGTGGGCCTTGATAAAGTCGACGGCCTTGTCTGCCAGAAAGTCAGTCGTAAATGATTTTGCATCAGCGCCCTTAACACTGTAGCTCGCTCCGCCGCCGGCGTTGCGCGCCTTGATACGCGGACCGTCGGAGCCGTCTTCCAGTTGTTTCCAATGCCCGCGGTTGAACATGTAGCGATTGTCCTCAAAGCCGAATTTGCGCTTCGGCGCCCACTGCGGTTTGCCGCCGCCGTCAAGATGCCATTTGCCCGCGTAGCCGGTCGCATAACCGGCCCGGCGAAGGATCTCGGCGAATGTGATAATATCGTCGTCAAGCGGGATGTTGTTGGTGGTCACAGGCGTATTCTGCGGGTAACGGCCCGACACAAACGCCGCCCGCGAAGGCGAGCAAACCGGTGTCGTCGCATAAAAACTCGTACAAACAGCACCATTCTTCGCCAGCCAGTCGATATTGGGCGTCTCTACAACAGCGTCGCCCCACATCAGCGCCTGTTCTTTGGACATCAACGCACGATAACAGCCCAACGTACGAAAGTTGTGCTCATCGGTGTGGATTATCAGAAGATTCGGCCGTTTCCTGCCCGCCGCAAAGCCCCCCTGACAAAACGGCAAAACCGCCGCCAACCCAGTAGCCTTTAGAAAATCACGTCTTTTCATCCGTCTCTCCTTCAAAAGAACTCTAATTACATCATTATATCAGATGGCGTGAAAATATCCACATATTATAATTACTTTACGACACTCTCAGGTGGTAGCCTTTTGCGGAGCGCAGCGGAGCAAAGGGATGGCTTGACAACAGGTCAGCCATCCCTTTGCTCTTGAAGTCGACAACCGATGATGCCGATAAGCCTCCTCAGAGCACAGATTATCGACCAGCCGGCAGGGTGGGGTAAACCCCACCGCTGACCGTTCGAGACAGATGCCGTTTTCGATGAACCGGGGGCAAGACTATGGGGGCAGCACCCAGCCGCATGATTTTCCGGGCGACATTGGTATTTCTGGTATGCCAGGGCTGCACGGTCGGTCCTGATTATATCAGACCTGATGCGGAGGCGCCCGATGCCTGGCGCCAAAAAGCCGTACGAGGCCTTGACACCGGACACGCCGACTTGCAGACATGGTGGACCTGCCTCGACGATCCATTGCTCAATGATTTGATAGAACGTGCCCGGCAGGCCAACTTTGACGTCAAACAGGCTCACGCCCGCGTCATGCAGTCGCGGTCGCTGCGTGCAATAGCAGCCGGCGAACGAGTGCCCGATATAGATGCGATCGGTTCATACACCCGTGCTCGGCTAAGTGAGGGTATTTCGCCTCTAACGACTCCCGGACTCAAACGCACCGAAAACTTCTATACCGCCGGTGGAATCGCATCATGGGAAATCGATCTGTGGGGCCGAATCCGCCGCAATGTCGAGTCGGCCGATTACAGCCTCGAGGCGGCTTTCGAGGACCTTCGCGATGTATTAGTCGTATTGTACGCCGACGTGGCGATAAACTATGTGCAACTGCGCACGCTTCAGGCCAGGATTCAATTTGCAGAGGAAAATGTCAAGAGGCAGAAGGCGACGCTGCTGCTGACCGCCGAAAGGTTCAAGGCCGGCCTGGTTCCACAACTGGACGTTCGACAGGCCGAACTCAACCTTGCCAGAACAGAGTCCAGTATACCCCGACTGAAACAAACTTTGAAGCAGACGACCCATCGCCTGGGGGTTCTAACCGGGCACAACCCCGACGCACTCTACGAAGAGTTGAGTGATGTTGGCTCGATCCCCAAACCTGGCGACGATATCGGCGTCGGCGTTCCGGCGGATTTGATCCGGCAAAGACCCGACATTCGCAGTGCCGAGCGCCGCCTTGCCGCCCAAACAGCACAAATCGGAGTCGCCACCGCCCTTCTTTACCCGCAGTTTACCCTGTTCGGCGACCTCCTGTTCGAATCCGCAAGAGGCAGTTTCTCGGGCATCTTCAGAGCCGGCAATATCTCATGGTCCTGGGGGCCGTCTTTCACCTGGAATATCTTCGACGGCGACCGCATTCGCAGCAATATAAGATTCGAAGAGACCCTCACCGACGAAGCGTATTTTGATTACAGGCAGACCGTCCTCGAGGCTCTCGAAGACGTGGAAAACAGCATGGTCGCCTATGTCCAGGAATGCGATCGCCGCGACAAACTATACGATTCGGTCGTCGCCGCCAAAGAGTCCGTGGACCTGGTGACAACGCTCTACCGCACCGGGCTCGTGGATTTCCAGAACGTGCTCGATATGGAACGTTCCCTCTTCGAACAGCAGGATGAATTTGAAAGCAGCCGGGGAACCGTAACAACAAACCTGATCAACATCTACCGCGCATTAGGCGGCGGATGGCCGTCACAACAGGAGCAAATATAATGGAAAAACTGCCAATTAAATCATGGTTGATGACCATCCTGTGTGCAGCCGTAGTTATTGCCCTGATCTGGAAGCTGGTCTCCGGCCGTCTTGTCGAAGAACCTCCTGTCGAGCCGCCCGTGGTCACCGTCGCCGAACCCGTGGTGAAGGATATAACCAATTACGATTATTTCACCGGAACGACGGAATCTGTCGCGTCGGTGGAAATACGCACCCGGCTGGAAGGCTTCCTCGAAAGCGTCGAGTTTGCCCCCAGCGCCAATGTCAAAACCGGCGATGTCCTGTTCACTGTCGAGCCGGAGCTTTACCAGGCCCAAAGGGACCAGGCCGAAGCCAAACTGAGGGCCTCCGAAGCCGAAGCCGAAAAGGCAGAGTCGGAACTTCAACGTGTCGAACTGGCCATCAAGTCTAACGCCGTCAGCGAACAGGAAGTAACTTCAAAAAGAGCACAGCGAGACAAAGCAAAAGCCGCTGTCAAAGCTTCAGAAGCCACCCTCGCCGAAGCCGAACTGCAGCTTAGTTACACTAACATTCTCACCCCCATCGACGGGCGCGTAAGCAGGAACCTGGTTGACGCCGGAAATCTTGTCGGCGCAGGAGAAAAAACCCTCTTGACCACCGTAGTCGCCATGGACCCGATCCATGTCTACTTCAATGCAAGCGAGCGAATCGTCCTCGAACGACTTTCCAAACGAGCCGAACAGGGACATGAACATGTAAAAGACCGGCACTATGAATTCGCGGTGGGGGTCTCCAGCAAAGATGATTATCCATATAAAGGTGAATTGGATTACATCGATAATGTCGTTGACCCGAGCACCGGAACGATCAGTGTTCGTGGTGTAATCGACAATAAAAATGAAGTGCTGCTGCCCGGTATGTTTGTCAGGGTGCGTCTGCCGGCGGGAATCCAAAAAGATGCCGTATTAGTTGCAGAAAAAGCTTTGGGCACCGATATCGGCGGCAAGTATCTGTTGGTCGTCGGCGACGATCACATAGTCCAGCAGCGCCCCGTGGAAATCGGCGCACTCGTCGAAGGCGAGCGCGTAATCGAAAAAGGCCTCGAACCGGGTGAGCTTTACATAACAGAGGGCTTGTTGCGAGCAAGACCGGGATTGCCTGTGAAATGGAACAACGCCCATGATGAGACCATATGCAGCCAATGCCGGAAGAAAATGATCAGGGCAATCGCCTCACATGATACGGAGTGATCCTGTGTCGATATGGGCAAACGGAGATAACGTTTATGTTTAGTCGTTTCTTTATCAATCGGCCGGTATTCGCCTGCGTGGTGTCCATTATGCTGGTTCTGATAGGCGCTATCACCATCCCCCTGCTGCCCATAGAGCAGACACCCGACATCACCCCGCCAACTGTGAAAGTCTCGACAACCTACCGCGGCGCAAGCGCCCAGGTTACAGCCGACACCGTCGCATCGCCGCTCGAAGAGGAGATAAACGGCGTAGAAGACATGATCTACATGCTCTCAAAGAGCACCAGCGACGGAAAAATGGACATAATTATCACCTTTGAAGTCGGCACAGACATAGATATGGCGACGGTGCTGGTTCAAAACCGTGTAACAATCGGCGAACCGAAAATGCCCGAAGAGGTGAAACAGGAAGGGCTGACCACAAAAAAACAATCCACAAACCTTGCACTCGTGGTCAACCTGTTTGCGCCCGAGGGGCAATTTGACGACATATACATCAGCAACTACATCAATATATACATCAAAGAAGTGCTCAAACGCGTACACGGCGTCGGCGACGTCGAACTTTTCGGCGCCAAGGATTTCGGCATGCGCATCTGGCTGGACCCGCACAAGCTAAAATCCCGCGGACTGACCACAAATGAAGTCGTCGCGGCGATTGCCGAACAGAATATCCAGGTCGCCGCCGGACAGATAGGCGCCCCTCCCGCTCCCCCAGGACAGGTATTTCAATACAACGTCAACACTCTCGGAAGACTCGTCGATGCCGAGCAGTTCGCCGACATCATAATAAAAACCGATCCCGGCGGAAGAATCCTGCGAGTAAAAGACGTCGCCAGGGTGGAGCTGGGAGCACAGTCCTATACCACCTACGCACAGTTGAACAACGCCCCTTCAATAGCTATCGGCGTATATCAATTGCCGGGCGCAAACGCATTAGCCGTCGCCAAAGGAATCAGGGCCGAGATGGACAGGCTCGCCGAGAGTTTCCCGCCGGGACTGCAATACGTTATAGCCTATGATCCCACGCGCTTTATTACCGAATCCATCAAGGAGGTCATTACCACTTTATTCATTGCCATCGCCCTGGTAATTCTTACCGTCTACATATTTCTGCAGGACCTTCGAACAACGCTTATTCCGGCGATCACGATCCCGGTCTCACTGACGGCGACCTTCGCGGTAATGATGGCGCTGGGGTTGTCGATCAACACTTTGACACTCTTCGGGCTGGTCCTGGCTATCGGCATTGTCGTTGACGACGCAATCGTGGTTGTGGAAAACACCATGCGCATCATTGACGAAGAACACCTGCCCGCCAAACAGGCCGCCGCCAAAGCCATGGAGCAAATCTCCGGCCCCGTCGTCGCCACAACACTTGTTCTCCTGGCTGTTTTTGTACCCACCGCGATGATAGGCGGTATTACCGGAAGACTCTACAAGCAGTTCGCCCTGACAATTGCAACCGCCACCGTCTTTTCCTCCGTAAACGCCCTGACGCTTAGCCCCGCCCTGTGCGGGATATTGCTCAGACCGACAAAGAAAAAGAGAGGCTGGCTGTTCGACCGTTTCAACCGTATGTTCGACAAATCAACCGCGGCATACGTGCGCATTGTCAAGCAGCTCGTACGTCGAACGGCGATTCCCATGTCAATCTTCGTTGTCCTGCTGGTCCTTATCGTTTACGGTTTTGACGCCGTACCCACCGGATTTATCCCGGACGAAGACCAGGGCTATTTCTTCATACAGGCCCAGCTCCCCGACGGCGCCACACTCGACCGAACCGAACAGGTGATGGACAGAATCAACCAAATATGCAAAGACACACCCGGTGTCTCCGATGTGATTACCATAGGAGGATTTTCACTGATCGATTCCCTCAACATAAATAATACAGGATGCTGCTTTGTAACGCTCGATCCCTGGGAGGAGCGCACCGGTCGCGGCGGCGGGATCGGGGAGATTATGGAAAACGTCCAGGGGCAACTGTCAGCCATCCAGGAAGGAACATGTTTTGCATTTCGCCCTCCCCCGATAACCGGACTCGGCAGCGCAGGCGGATTCGAGTTTCAGCTTCAGGACAGAGGAGGCGCAGGGCCGACTCTGCTGGAAACCGTGGCCCAGGATATGGTCTTTGCGG
>JAGHBX010000418.1 GCA_021160785.1 Planctomycetota bacterium
CCACAATAATCCCATCTTTGCTCGCTTTATCTATTGCTTCATCCAGGTCTCTTGCCCAATAAGTTTGCTTTCGCTTTCCCCCATTTTCACGGCCACAGCCATGTACTTCAAACCTCGGTAATGGAGGCGTCAGAATCGCAACTTCTATCCTCAGACCAACTCCTTTGCCACGATGAGGAATCGACATTGTTGACAGTTTTCCCGCAATGATACAATTGGGCGTCCTCCTCCAGCAATCGGAGATTTCCCTGACGTTCTCATCAGGAATGTAGCCAAGCTGTTTCTTGTGGGTCTCGCCTTTAATCCCTTTCCACACTCCATAGACTGCTATTACATGGGGATATTCCCTTCCTGGCTTTTGCAAAAGCCGGATACTGCGTGATCGTCCTGCTACAAAACTCATAAATGCATTCGGACGATCCGACACTCCAGCCACGGACAATTCCCATTCGTGAGCAATAAATGTAAAGCGACCATCACCCGCCATGGGATATGACTGCTTGATCCTTACAATATTATCAGCATCGCTTATGAGACGAAATGGCACATTGTCTGCAACGTCTCGTGGAGATTTACACAATGTAATATCCAGCTTGTCGTGGTTCTTCCTTGAAGCAAAAAGTTTGTCAGATAAAAACCCCATAATCCTCCTTATTCTAAAGACTGAATTTCCGCCCTCTGATTTCCCGAACCAATTATATCCTTTTGCCCCTCTCGGTCAAGAAAAACAGGAAAAAATGCCACACACCCGAAAACGGGTATAAGTCGGCCTATTCTTTAGCCAATTATGCCATAATGTCTTGGTTTTTCAAGGATTAAATGCTGCCATCCTGCTACGAGAGTGTGGGATCCGTTTTCTTGGTGCAGCGTAAGTACTTCTTTTACAATGACTTACAGGAGAGCGATTTCTTGTTGACACAGGAAAGACGAGTACTTATTATAAATGATGGTGGTTATTCTTTCTGTTCTCATAGAATAGCCATATGGACTTCCTGTTTTATCAACAGGATTCGCAAGCAACGCTTTCAGTGATTTTAACGCAGCTAAGGAGGTAAGGGTATGCGTGAAAGGCTGTTTATATTGTTCCTGGTGCTTAGTTTGACCGGCAGTGCCTGGACCGATCTGGTGGGGTACTGGCCGTTGGATGGAGATGCGTCGGACTTAAGCGTTAATGGTAACGATGGGACCATCTCCGGCAACGTAACGCCGACCGCGGACCGACTGGGTAATCCCAGCGGCGCAATGTCTTTTGCCGGGGGCGGCAGCGACAAGATTGATGTCGGAGATCCGCCTGAGTTTAACATAACCGGGGCGATGACGATAACTGCCTGGGTTTATCTGGATAGCACCAGCCCTGTGCACGGCGGCAGAAACAGTCGAATTCTTGGCAAAATGGACGGAGGCGGGCACCGAGCCTGGTCTTCTGGTATCGAAGCGAGTTCGGGCGGTGTTGCTTGGCCGGCCACCGTACAGGTTTCCAGTAATGGAAGTGATGTAATAAGTTCCGTTGACGATGCTTCATTACCGCTGGATCGATGGGTTTACTACGCGGGCGTTTATGATCCGGGGACATCTATGAAGGTTTATCTGGACGGCGACCTTGCATTTAACCTGGAAACTGGTATTCCGGCAAGTCAGTACAGCAGCAACGACCACTCTGTTCTTATCGGCAATCGTCCTTCCTGCGGAGATTGCGGCTGGTACGGTGCTCTCGACGAGGTCCGCCTCTACAATGAGGCCCTTTCGGAAGCCGACATTGAAGCGCTTATGGGGGCGGTTACGGCTGCTAATCCCGATCCGCAAGACGGTGCTTTGCGTGTCGATCCGAATAGTATATTGAGTTGGGACAGTTCTCCCTCGGCAACCAGCTACGATGTTTACCTGGGAACCGATCCGGGCTTTACCGGCGAGACACCGGTCTCCCCCGGTCAGTCCGGCGCCTCGTACAATCCAGATCCCAATCTATTGTTCGCCACAACGTATTACTGGCGGATTGATGTACACGAGGGCGGCCAGATATATGAAAGTTCGGTCTGGAGCTTTACTACCCAGGGGCTGGCATCGGATCCGGTTCCTGCTGACGAGGCGACACTGGTCGATAACAATGACACGACATTAACCTGGACGGGTGACGATGCAGCGGTCTCGTATGATATATATTTGGGGAAAAACGAAAGTTCCGTCGCCTCCGCCAGCCATCCGGCCGGCGATATCAACGGAACAGGTCCCGTTGATTTACTGGACCTGAAAGTGCTTTACGAGCAGTGGCTTTCCCCGGGCAGTGTAACACCAAGTGCAAATCTGGATGGCATCGGTAATGTTGATTTGTACGATTTTGGTATCCTGGCAAATGACTGGCTCGGACCGTTCCAAGGGAACCAGACCTCTGCGACCTTTGATCCCGGCGACCTGGAAGCGAATACAACATATTATTGGCGTATTGACGAGGTTAATGATTCTGAGCCGGGGAGCCCCTGGAAAGGTCCTGTGTGGAGCTTTACAACAAAGCCTGGGGCTGCGGTGTGGGAATACGAGGAATGGACCGTCAACAATCCATCATGGAGCGGTAACGCATATGATGTTGTCGCCACGGTTACTTTCACCCATACAAATACCGGTTCCACGCACACCACCGAAATGTTCTATGACGGATCGAACACCTGGAAATTCCGCTTTGCGGGTACCAAAACCGGTGAATGGACCTTTCTCTCGTCCAGTTTGGATTCGGACCTGAACGGTCTGACGGGAAGCATCACCATCCCACCCAATCCCAATCCCGACGCCAGGGGATTTCTCACCACACAAGGCACCAAGTATGCGATTCAGGTTGGCAACAGCGGCCAACTCAAGGGGTATCGATTGAATATGTATATGAACGGCCAGGACTTCCCCGCATTCATTACCGACCTCACCTCCGCCGACACGATCAACGCCTATATCGCCGACGCCCGGCAGTATGACTTCGACACGATTTTCGTTCATGTCTGCAATAACTGGTTTGACTTCGGCTCGCCACGATGGGATGAGCACAATAGTGAGAATCCGGATCCCCAGACGTTTGCGGCCTTGGAGAACCTGATCGCGATTGCCCGGAGCCGGGGAATGCGCGTGCAGATCTGGTCCTGGGGCGATGAGGCTCGCAGATGGACACCCATTGGCGCAGGCGGCATCAATGGCATCCCGGACCGGCGGCTTCAACGATATATCGCGGCCCGCCTGGGACCGTTGCCGGGCTGGACCATGGGCTACGGGTTCGATTTACAGGAGTGGGTCAGCGAGTCACAGGTCGGCTCCTGGGCCCAGTACCTCCACCAGCATTTCGGCTGGCGGCACTTGGTGTGGGCTCGGGGTCGAAGCCATAGCGAGTTGGATGTGAAATCCTACTCGGGCAAAAGCGACGGCGGACAACCGTTCAGCTACGACGACGCTGTGAGCAAGTTGAACAGCGATTTGACCCGACCGCATCTCTACGAGGAGCGTTTCTCCTATCTGCGCGAGGGTGCATGGACCATGGAGAATACCCGCCGGGCGCTCTGGCACTACACGCTGGCTGGCGGGATGGGATCCTGGTGGGGATTCTATCGGCTCGGCGTTGCCGAGTCTCCCCTTCCTCCGTATCCGAATCCTGAGCAACTGGTGACGGTCAATCAATTCTGGGCGGAGCGGTTCCTGTTGGACATGGCGCGAGCCAACAACCTGACCGACGGGTATTGTCTGAAGACGACGGCTAACGACAATTACATTTTCTACAAGGAGAACACAACCTCCATTCAGATTAACCTGTCGGACGCGGCAGCGGCTTTGCCGGCGATCGCAGTGGATACCAAGCTCGACTATGTGGAGATCAACGTGGGTGCTTTGGACCCTGTAAGCCAGACCTGGACCGCACCCTACGTTTCCGACTGGGCTTTATCCGTTGGCGATTTCGATTGAGGCGATCAGGAGTGTATCCGGCCTCATCCGGTGAAACAGGGAGCGATGAGATTTTTTTCAGTTAGGTATTTTTTCTCTTGACGATGTATGATTCTAACAAATATACTATTTACTGGATGCAGTGTGTTTTTTGATTTAAAAAGGCGGAGTTTTTCAATCAAGAGCAGTCTATATAACGGTTTTGGGGACGAAAGGAGGGTAATTGTCAGCACCGAAGATGGCATGTAATTGTGTGACTTAGTGGTATCTTCTACAAATGAAAAGAAAGTGAGAGAAAGGAGAGTATGGTATGTTCAAAAGATTGTTTAGCTTAGTTTTGATACTTAGTTTTGCCGGAATTGCTTCGGCCGACCTGGTAGGGTACTGGGC
>JAGHBX010000019.1 GCA_021160785.1 Planctomycetota bacterium
CCCGTGCCCTCCGCTTGAGCCGGTTAGTGACATCAACGACGAGTCGAATCCGAGCGGCCTGTCGTCAACCAGCGGAGCATCTGCGCCATCCAAAGTCACATCGTTGCCGGCACCGCTCAGGTCCGTAACTGTGCTGCCTGCACCATCATACGAAGCCGGGAACGAATACTCGAATACCGCTTCCGCCTGGGCGGCAACGCCCACGCACAACAACATTATAAACAGTAATCTTTTCATCATACACTTAGTACACTTGTATATAACACCCCCAATTTCAAGTGCTCTTTTAGCATCCAGACCCACTCATGCAAACGACCGCAATTGTCACAAAATTCCCGGCCCGCCTCTCAGCAGGCCGGGAATGAAGTTACTCAATTGCAAATCAGCACTTAATTCAATGCATATCGCAGTGCCGTACCGGGGATGACAACGATATCTGTCGTTCCGGGCAAACTCCAGCCAACGGAGACATGATCGGCGCCGGCGCCTTCTTTATGCAGCACTTCGATATAATAGTAGTTGCCCGCCGTCAGAGATACAGGCGCCGAAGCCTGTCCGGCTTCTTTATCCCATTCGTCAACACCCGTATAGTCGGCAACGGCAGCAATCTGATTGCCCAGGGCCGGATCCGTATCGACCGGCGTTGTATCGGCACTGAGAAACAGCCGGGATCCGTCATCCGAAGCAATATAGAATGTATATGCTCCCGTCATCGGCGGGACGATGTAGCCGCGAATCCGCTGGCCATAGGAATCGCCGTCTATGTCGTCTCTCAACTCACCGGTTATGAGGTAAGCGCCATCCGGACTGTCCGGATAAGCCGGATCTTCGAGCAGGACATTTGGATCGCCTCCGCCAATACCGGTCCAGTATTCAGCAACCAGGGCTTCGATGGCATCGGGGGCGCCAACTGCTCCCGAATAGAGGTAGCTTTCGGTCATGGCCGTCGAATCCAGCCACTCTAACACAAAGACCGCGAGATCGGGAATATCCACATCACAGTCGCCGTCGCGGTCGTAGTAATTGGCGGTCCAGGTGCCTGTCGCTTTTTCCGCCTCGCAGGCGTCGGCATACACGACGATCTCTTTCTGCGCCGAAACTGAACCGGTCGCATCAGTAGCCGTAAGTTTCAGGACATAGGTACCCACCTCGCTGATGGTAACAGTGGTGTTCGGGTTGGTCAAATCGGCAAACAGAACCTTAACATTTGTTGTGTCGCCGCCGCCCAGGGTCACATCAAAGGCCTGCCAGACAATTGTCGTCGGGCTGGTATCGTCGTTTGTCACAGTACCGAGCACCTCAAACGGCGTCGCCGCCAGAACTGCCGCGGTGATGATATTGTCGCCCGCATCCACAACAGGAGGGGTATCCTGAACTGTTGTCGTAAACGACCAGAATTTACCCGGGTACACATTGGGATCCGGGTCGTTCGGCTTATACGAATCGACTACCCAATAGTACTTGGTTACGTACTCAAGAGGAGTCGGAGTCGGGGTAATGGTCAAAATATCCTCGATGCCGGTTGTCAGCTCGGTCAAACCATAAGCAACCTCGAACTCATTTGGCTCAGTGGTACCGAAATACACACGATACCCCACCGGTGTGTATTCGTCGGGCGCTTTCCAACTCAGGGGCGTGGTAACCGACGCAGCAGGTTCGCCGTTAGAGGGAGTGGGCGAGTTTGCGCTATCTTCTGAAGGGAGACCGAAATAGGTGGTCGGATTAAAGTTCAATCCCTGGTAATAGTCGCCACCTCCGCCGGCCCAGCGGTTGATGCTCATCGAGCGGTCCAGCGAATCGCCAAAGCCCGTCTTTGTTCCCGTCTGACTGCCTATCAAAACATCGTCGACATACAGGGACATCACGCCATCGATATCGAGATCGGCGCCGTAGGCGCCGGCGTATTGCGAGTTTCCCTGAGTGTCGAAAACACCTGTAACGTGATACCAGGTGTCTTGCACAATGTCCATGCCCAGCATAGAAGCCCCGTCGCTCAGGATAAACTGAATTTGACTCTGGGTAACACGCAGCGCCTCTGTCCCTGCATAGTCGATTAGCTTTCGGATGTCACCGCCGGTACCATAGACTCCATCCCACTGGAACCAGCAATCCATTGTGAATCCGCCCTCGGCGGCGACGGCCGTGTTATTCAGGAGATCGATAGCGGCGGTTGCCCCGTGCCCTCCGCTTGAGCCGGTTAGTGACATCAACGACGCGTCGAATCCGGGCGGCCGGTTGTCAACCAGCGGAGCATCTGCGCCATCCAAAGTCACATCGTTGCCGGCACCGCTCAGGTCCGTAACTGTGCTGCCTGTACCATCATACGACGCCGGGAATGAATACTCAAATATCGGAGTTCCTGCCTGGGCTGCACCTGCGACACCCAGTAACATGATCAGTATTAACACAGTATTTTTTTTCAACATCACTGTTGCTCCCAAAAAAAGGTTCGACTAATTATTTTATCACATCGCAATATAATTATTGAATGCCTCAACATTGACGCCGGCGTCAAAAGCCCAAAGTGACCGCGATATTAGCTTGAAATCGCACGTTCATGCGGTCGTTCGGGATTTGTGGCGGCAGCATCAACATTCATTAACTTTCGTCGCTTGATTCGCATCAGCGAAACCTGTCCCCACAATAGTGCACATTCAGCCACCCACCTTAACGGCAGGTGGCTGAATGTCTCGTCTTGGAATCAAACCGCCGCTTAATGACCCTTGCGACGCCGTCTCATCAGGCCCAGACCACCCAGACCCAGCAGCAGCATCGTTGCCGGTTCGGGGACACCCTGATAGACGCTCGGATTGAAGTTCAATCCCTGGAAATAGTCGCCACCGCCACCGGCCCAGCGGTTGAGGCCGATCGAGCGGTCCAGCGAATCGCCAAAGCCCGTCTTTGTTCCCGGCTGACTGCCTACCAAAACATCGTTGACATACAGCGACATCACGCCATCGATATCGAGATCGGCGCCGTAGGCGCCGGCGTATGGCGAGTTTCCCTGAGTGTCGAAGACACCTGTAACGTGATACCACGTGTCTGGCACAATGTCCATGCCGAGCACAGAAGCCCCGTCGCTCAGGATAAACTGAATTTGACTCTGGGTAACACGCAGCGCCTCTGTCCCTGCATAGTCGATTAGCTTTCGGATGTCACCACCGGTACCATAGACTCCATCCCACTTGGTCCAGCAATCCATTATGAATCCGCCGGCGGCGGCTACGGACGTGTTATCCAGGAGATCGATAGCGGCTGTTGCCCCGTGCCCTCCGCTTGAGCCGGTTAGTGACATCAACGACGAGTCGAATCCGAGCGGCCTGTCGTCAACCAGCGGAGCATCTGCGCCATCCAAAGTCACATCGTTGCCGGCACCGCTTAGGTCCGTAACTGTGCTGCCTGTACCATCATACGACGCCGGGAATGAATACTCAAGTACCGGAGTCACTGCCGCCTGGGCCGCACCTGCCATCAGACCTAATACAACCATACCTATGAAACATTTCTTTCCCATTTCACTTCCTCCGAACAAATAGAGTAACCTACCCTTCCACAAAACTCTCGTGAAAGATCACCGTGCCCAGATGACGCACACCTGTTCTTACACGGCTTGGTGACCGAAACACACTTCCGCTCACCATCGGCCTGCTCGGTATAATACCCAACTACACAGACCCTAAGCCCGGTTCACAGACCAAGCACTCCTCTCGCCCCCATGATCTAAAGTCTCTCCATCTATACATCCTCCTAAAATTAAAATCTAACCGAACCCACACACGACAAAAAAGAGGTCTAATGGGCTCCCTCTGATTAGAAGACCCTTCAATTACTTAGATTACCAATATTGCCCGCCCGTTGTCAAACAAAAAATGAATTAAAAACGGGTTTTTAATTTTTTTAGGAGCCTGCCGGAGAACCGGTAGACATTTTCTTAGGGACATGGGGTGCAAAAATTGTCTTGCCATAACCATTTGACATTAAGAGGTTTACAGGCTTTCCTGATGAACGGATTTGCTACGGTTCCAAGACTATGAAACAGCAATTGTGGATTATGCCCACCTCTTATCTTGCGGAATACCAATACCCGTATCTTTCACATCGAAGCGAAGGAATGGTTTATCCTGCATGTCATGGGCAGACACCTTCAGATGAACGTGTCCTTGCCAGGTGAACTTGATTGCATTGTCGATAAGATTGATAAGACACTGGCGAAGGCGACCACTATCTGTCTGTATTGTATCAAGCAACTTGCCGCAACGGAAAACATCAAATTGCAGTCCTTCTTCCCAAGCCAGCGGCCGCATCACAACTTCAATACCATCAAGCAGCTTGTCGAGAGAACAATCTTTTATCTCGATTTCAAGTTTCCCCGCCTTGATCATGGAAACGTCTAAAATTTCGTCTATTATTCGCAAGAGTGATTTCCCGGCCTTCTGAATGAGCCGCACATCCCCCTACGGCTGGATCACCTCCTTTCTAAGGGATAACATCCCCCATTCAATCGTCAATTGAATAGCCCGCCCACCCTTGATCTATAAAGTGGACTCTCGACCTGCCTTGCAGACCTCAATCAATCCTTAATCTTTACGTTGCCAGCCAAAAGCTAATAGCTAATATCGAACTCGTCCTGCGGGGCAATCATCCCGCCCCCGATGAATCGGTGTCATGCTGTTTGCTGTGCCCGCCGGACGAAAACTGTTTTTATGTCGGCGGCAGATACTCTTAACCCGCATTCTGCGACTACGAGTAAATTGCAGTTCGACCTGACCTTCCAAAGTAAGTACCTCCGGGGTGGCAGAGGAATTTGACTTTCAAATTGCCGTTCCCTGAGCCTATTGCTTTTACGGCAAGCTTGAGACTGTGCTGTTTTATGCGCCGCTGTCGCGGCTACCTGTCGGATGCAGGGACGCCTTATCGGAAAGTTGTCTCAACCTCTTTCTTATGAC
>JAGHBX010000468.1 GCA_021160785.1 Planctomycetota bacterium
AAAGACCGCATCCTGAATTCCAGCACATGCCTTCCAGGCGTGACGGCCAATTCATCTGCCGTCTCTATCATCATCAAATCCTCACCAAAAGAACGAACCTGCAGGCCGGCCCATTTTTGAATAAGATGGACATATCCCACAGACTTCCAGCCTCCGGCTTTGAAAAACAGCTTTGAGTTGTAGGCAGGATTTGACTTAGGCACAACGGCTTTTGTATCCTTGAGGTAAGATTCGATCATCGCATCCATCTTTCGGACACGTTCTGGATACTCGGCAGCGAGGTTGTTGCGTTCCCCCACATCTTCCTTGAGATTATACAATTCGTAACGATGACTCTGATCCCTCCCATCATGGAAGAGGCGAATCAGCTTCCAGTCGCCCTGTCGCACCGCCGCACACGGCGCCAGAAAATCCGGTATCTGCGGCCTGTGTGGGAAGAAGATATATATCGCCTTTCTCTGTCCGTCCCCACCCTTAAGCGCCGGCACTGCACTTACTGAATCGACCGCTTGCCCGGCTCGCGCAGGCACATCCACCATCTCCAGGATCGTTGTATACAAATCTTCGCTCTGGATAAAGGCCTGATTTTTTGTCCCGCCCTTAACCACGCCGGGCCAAACAAATATTGCCGGCACCCGAATACCTCCCTCGTACATGGTAGCCTTGCCGCCGCGAAACGGCGCATTGCTCGTGGCCGTGGTCCCATCAACCAGATTATACATGTTCCCGCCGTTGTCCGAATAGAAGATGATGATCGTGTTATCTGTAATTCCCATCCGATCGATTGCGTCGAGGATTTTACCCACATTGTCGTCCAGCGAATGAACCATCGCTGCATATGTAGGGCTATGCTGAGGATTCTTAGGATCGATCCTCTTTCTGTATTTCTTGATCAGGCCGGCCTTGGCGTCAAAAGGAGCGTGCACGGAGAATTGCCAGTAGTTCAGGAAGAAGGGCCTGTCCTTGTTCTTCTCCATAAAAGCCACCGCCTCATCGCCCATCCTATCCTCGATATGCTCTTTTGGATAACGTTCCTTGAAAGAGGGGTACTTCCACGGCGCCACAAAACTCCCCGCCGGACCGGGCCCGGGCCAGTGCGGTATGTCCACATCGAATCCGTGCTCCAGTGGTGTATAAGGCTTCCGCCCCAAGTGCCACTTGCCAAAATGTCCCGTGGCATAGCCGGCGTCCTTTAATGCCTCCGCAAGCGTGTAGTGTTTGGTCAAGAGTCTGTTAGCGCTCTGTGTGGCGGACTGCCGATAGCGAGGATTTGACTTCTCAGGCACCGAGGGCTTGAGTACCTCCTTAGCTACATGGCACGACGGATTCGTGATTCCCGTCCGTGCAGGATTCTGACCTGTCATTATGCTCCCCCGTGTCGGAGAACACAACGGACTAGCGCTATAGGCATTCGTAAACTGCATCCCCCGTCCGGCTAATCGCCTCAGATTCGGTGTTGGATAAAGAGTGCTTCCTCCTAACGACGTATCAACAGCCCCCAGATCGTCTGCCAAAATCATAACAATGTTGGGGCGATCATTACCTTTCTCTTCTACTGCCCATGCTGCTCCGGCCAAGAGACCGCTCACCGCGCAGTACTTCAAGAAACCACGCCGATCAATTCTAGAAGAGACATTTTCAGATAAACTCAATTTCATAGTGCATTCCTTAAAACCCAAATACGAATTACAACTGGGCCATCAGTGTTGTTAAACCTTAACCTTAAACCGTTTGCTGAATAATGTAGCCATAATCTATCGGGCATCTGAGTATGCCTCAGGCGCCCAGTGAATATAAATCTGAAATCTTCGCTTTTGCCTTCGTTGACCTTAATTAATGACGCCAGGGGACGGTGTGGCGGCTTTCCAGTTTTCCACATCGTTTCCGTAGTCGGCTAAGACTTTGCGGATAAGGGAATCTCCCAGGCCGTCAGTAGATTTCGGCCAGGGGTCGCTGTCCTCTGGATGCGAGCCGTCGCTGTAGTTTACTCTGTCGATTCGTATTTCGGGTACTTCATGCGTGACCGGGTCGGGTGTATCGGGCTTTATCAGCGTTACCTTCTCTCCTTTGTTTTCGAGCGAGCCGGGGTACGGGCCGTAGATGGCTACACTGCCGGGGATGCTGTATAGCGTCTCGTATGTCGAACGGAACAGCGTCGGGTCGCCGCGTGTGACCAGGATGGTCTCGTTGGCGGCAAGCGTAAGGCCCTGCGGGAAGACGTAGCTTACGCCCTTGACCTGCCACGTATTCGTCGGGTAGGCCGTGTCGTAAAGGTAGACCGTGCTGCCGGTGATATTTGTCACTTCAATGTATTCGGCGTTGTCGTCGGAGCCCGGCGCGTTATACATGATCTCAGTTATCACTAACGGGCCGATGATCGGGTCATTATTGTTGGCGCCTTCCTTGGTGACCGTCTGCAGCCGGACAAAGTCGTCCGTTCCGTCGCTCTTGATGTACATGCCGAGAGATGTGCCGTTTTCGGCGGCGCCAAAGTTTTCCTGCTCGGTACTGTATTCGCCCGTGGTTACGCCGCCCGAACCGGAAGTAAGGTAGATGTCCTCGCCGTGTTCGCTAATGCCAAACTGGAAGTGAGAGCCGGGATCGCTGGGGTTGCCAAAGTCATTAACAAAGTCAAAGACAACATAGGTGTTGGGGTCAATCGTGGCGCGTGGGTCGCCGGTGGCTATCTCGTATTTCATGAGGTTGTTCTCGTTGTCGCTGAGGAACCATTCGCCGATATTTACCGGTGATCCGCTCCTGTTCCATATCTCGATCCAGTCGCCGTATACAAGGTCGTCGGTATGCGTCATTACCTCGCTGATTACAACGTCTCCCGGCAGTAATGTATAGCCCGTGTCATCCGTACCCGGCGTTCCGTCCAGGACGCTGCTGGGTCGCCATCCGGACTGGGTGTCCCATGAGTCTGGCGCTGTGGTGCTTGAAGTATTCGGGTCGAGTTTATTGAGCGAGTAGCCGCCGCCGTCTGTTACGACAAACCATGAGTCCCTGTAGTCAAAGTCATGTATCTCCGTGCCGATCGCATCACGCAAGACGATCTCTTCACCGCCGTTGCTCAGTGCACCGGTGTATGTCCCGGCGATTTGAGCAGGTGATACACCCGGATAGCGTGCCTGAAAGGCGTCCGAGTTTTTTACAATGACTGCAAACTGTCCTGCACCGAGTGAGTAATCGCCAAAAGTAAAGTCTATCCCATCGGTGAAGTGGACTAGATTGAGATTAATCGCAGAAATACTGATGTTCTTTAGTTCGATGTATTCAAAGTCTTCGTCGATTAGCGTCTGATCGCCTGCGTCATCCTTTTCTGCCTGCGTAGGATCAGCCGGGTGATACATAATCTCTGTTATGCGAAGGTTTTCCCTGACAGGTCCGACACCGAAGACGGCTTCATGTAAGGCGCTCCAGTTACCATTATTAGCTCTCGCTTTGACCCGGGTGGACTTGTTCAGTGAAATCGGCCCGGAATATGGCGTGCCCACTGCGCCGCCGCCGACGGCTCGCGGATCGGTGCCGTCCAGCGTATAATAAATCGTGCCGGAACCGGACATACTCAAATCAAAGCCCGGCGACACTATCCCGCCATGCTGAAAACTCGGCGGATCGATATTGGGATAATAACCTGCCGATCTTACCGCGTTGATAAAGATATTGGCGAAGCCCTGCATGTTGCTGTTTACCGAGCCGGGTGATGCGCCCGCGGCGGTTACATCCGCCGCCAACTTCCTCCAGCGACCCCAGGAATTGGTATCGGTCAAGGCGCCGTCGTTATAAAGATGCTCGTAGATGCGGTCGGCGAACAACATCATGAATTCGCCGCTGCCGCGCAATTTGTTCCATATATTGGGGATGACTGCGCCGGCGCTATCGTAATAATCCGGCACCCAGGGCACTTCATTACCGCTGGGACCGCCGCTGTTGGTGAAGCAGAATTCCCCGTCCCACATCATCATTTTGAAGCCTTCCGGCGGCACCTCGCCGTTGACAGGATTGGTTCTCATGCCGCCGTAGTAGTTATTGTCACAGCCGTCGCCAAAGCCGGAATACCAGAACAGAATAGTATAGTCGGCAAAATGACTCACATCGCAAAGGGTCATGAAGGTCTGGTAGTTATTGTAATCACCCAGTCCTGGCATGCCCATCATCTGGTCGAACCGGCTGCGGTCGCCGCTGAGGATCTTGTTGCCCCGGTTGGGCTCGAAATTCTGGTTGAGAACGAAATAGTCATCGAAATCCCCGCCATAATGAGACGACCACATCCAGGCGTCCGGCCGTTCCTTGGGATTGACGATCCCCACATAATTGCCGTTCTGGTAGAGGTGCATGAACATGCTGTTGCAGCCGAAGCCGGTCATCTCTTTTTCGCTGACCTGCATCCAGGGATCACCCAGATAGGTAGTGGCGGTGTTCTTGCCGCCCCGAAGCACGATCCGGTCGAACTGATCCGTTGTTATTTCGGCCGCCACCGGGGCCGCCTCGAAGAACGGATAATTCAATTTGGAATCACCCAGTTCGGCTTTCCATCTCAGCCGGTAGCTATTTATACTGTGGTCGGCGGTTTCGCAGTCGGACTGGAAACCCTGCCAGTCAGCTTGTCTGTCAGCCAGCAGTTCTTCGGGATAAATCAACTCCAGGGAGATCGGCGTGCCTTCGCCGCCGCCGCGACTGCCGCTTATGCCGACCATCGACAGGGTGGGGATGGCTTTTCGTCCGCCCGAGGCCCCAAAGATATAGGTGTGGGTATCCACGTTGGTGCTCAGCCAGCCTGCCTTGTAGGCCATCGCCCTTATGCATACGGTCGAATTGATTCTGAGAGGGCCGGAATAAGTCGAGCCGTTGGTCTGAGAGGGTTTGGTGCCGTCGATGGTGTATTTGATAGTGGCGCCCGGGGTGTCGCAGGTGATGACCAGATCGAACCCTGCATCGTAAAAGCCGCGATCGTGGCTGAATTTGGTGTCTGCCACCGCGTCTGTATATGCTCCGCTGTTGGGGGAGTATGGAGTCGGGCTGCTCAGGTAACGCAAATCGCCACTGCCGTCGGGATAACGCCCGTAGGAGATATCAGTGGTCTGGGAGTAATCCCTGAAATCAATGGTGTCGATCAACGTCATACCGTTAGAAGCGTATAAAGAAATATTATCACCGCCGGCATCGAGCTTGAAGTTGGTGTGATAGTCACCCTGTTCATCATCACTGTCGGCCCAGAAAAGTTTACATTCTCCGGATGTGATGCTGATACCGTCCGGTATCCGCCACTTGGTGGGAAAGTCATTGTCGTCGGTGAAATACATGCCGCCCAACTCAACCGTATCGATGCTGTGGTTGTATATCTCGAACCAGTCGGGCTGTTCATCCGGTTCCTGCGGGTCGGAGATGGTGGTGCCGTTGGAGGCCATCACTTCGTTGATCACCACTGTCGTGCCCACCTCCAGCCAGTTGCTGGAAAGCTTGACGAAATCAGTCATGTTGACGCCCATGACACCATCGAGGTTGGCACAGCCGGGATCGGTCCCCGAACAGAGGCCCTGTTCGTCCAGCCACTGCCCGGCCAGTATCTGCAGGTCCAGCACGGTAATTCGACAATCGCCGTCCAGGTCGCTTTTGGGGCAGGGATCGGTTACACCCGGCAGGATAGTCAAGGTGTGCGTAGTAAAGCTGCCCAGTTTGGCGTTGCCGCTCGGGTCGGAAAGGGCGATGACGATAGTCTCATCAGGTGTTTCTTCCAGCCCGTCATCGATCAGGGCGATGCTGATCGACTGTGTTTCGACCAGGGAATCGAACTGCAGGGCGCCGGCATCCAGGATATAGTCAATCTCGCCGCCGTCGGCACTGCCGCCGACTACCGCGTAATTAACAGTCACCATCTCTTCAAATGGCGCTGACAATCTCACGGTAATATTTACCGGAGAATCGGTCTCCGCGGCCTGGCTGGAACCGCTAACAAACGAAATAGCCGGGCTGGAGTCCCAAATGGTATAAGTAAGCTGATAATTATTGCCCAGATGGGAATTGGTGGGGTTCGACAGGGTAATGACAACCGTCTCGTCCGGTTCGGGCGTCCCGTCGTTTACCACCATCAGGGTGATGGTTTCCGGTGTCACCTGACCGGGATCGAAGGTCAACGTCCCTGCCGTGAGGGTATAGTCATCACCGCTGGTGGCCGTGCCGCCGGTGACCGCGTAATTAACCGTGACAGTCATGCCGACCGGCCCGGACAGACTCACCGGGATATTGACCTGAGAGAAGCTTTCCGAACCTTCGCCGGTTGACGAAGCAAACTGAACCTCGGTTATGGAACTGACAGCAGTTACTTCGGTGTAGTCGCCCTGGGCAACATACTCAACAATAATCTCTTCATAGCCCTCGGCGGGGACCATGATTCCCAGGTTGATCCACTCGCGTGGATCATACTCCTGGCCGAGCCCTTCCACGTCTCCATCGAGACGTAATATGCCTCCGCCTACAATATAATGAGGATTGCGATTCGGCATCGTATGAATCTCTTGCGCCGATAGAATACCTCCATTGAGGTACATATAGACAGGTCCCGGCGCATTGTCCGGAAATTTCAAACTGTCGTTCACCCGAAAAGACCCGCCATTCATGGTGATCGTAGCGGTCCTGTCTGTATCTAATCTGGCATGTCCGACTATGGAGCCGCCATTTACAATGATGTGGCCTCCCGGATCGGAAGCATCAACTTCGGACCGTGATGTGAAGGTCAGTGAACCGGTACTTTCCACAATCAAAGTGCCTTGAACATCCAACGCACCTACCGTTTCGATTCCTGTGACAGTATAAGTTTGCCCGGGCTGGACATTTAAGTCTGCCCCGGCGGCACTTGCGTTCAACAGTGCAGACAGAACGAGATTCCCAAAAAATACAGATCGGACTATTTGTCCAAACATATGTCTATATCTATTCATCAGGGTTCTCTATAATTCTGTGGTGATCATGCTCACGACTTGTAGTGGATCACTGCTCCCACGCTCAAACCGCCGGTACGATTCCGCTCAATCCGGGGTTTGCCGAAGGGCAGCCACTTTCAAAAACTCCCGTCGTCTCAGATTTGTATGCATAACTCTGTTTCCTTCTCCAACATTGCAATCTATAGTCTTGGATTCGACATCTGCAAAATATTTTAAGCCCTGTATTGTTTAAACTGGGTGAGTACTTAATTAAAGCACTCACCCATCTATAAGCACAAAATGTAACCTAACACAAAGTTACTACTCAAGAGGCGGGAGGTCGAATATACAACCACCTTCTTCGACTCTTGCGCACTCCAGCCATACAGCCGCTGCTGCCGCAAAGTCAGCAAGGTCAATGGTGCAGTCTCCATTAACATCAAATGGCGCTGCTTCCGTAGAGAGGCCATCGAGACCGCCGCCGTCGCAAAGGTACGTATCAACCCAGTCTACATAGAGGCTGGCAATTTGCTCATCTGTCAGCTTATAATTGTAGATACGCACATCGTCTATCAGCCCATCGAAAACCTCATCTATTGTACCAGTGCCGTCGTTCCATCCTCCAATTGTCAGTGGAGAAACGTTCGCCAACACGAATGGGTCGTCGTCTAAGCCACTCCGGTCTTCCCGCAGACCGTTGACATATATTTTCAACCTGCCTTCACCAATGGAATCGAATACCCCAACGAAATGGTACCATTGACCGGGAACCGGTTCGATGTCATTTGCGGCACCCGAATTACCTTCAATACCAAAGTTAATATTTCCGCTGTCAAGCCACATTTTGATACCATCAGCATCGGAACCATCTGCTTTCAGCAGAGTTGTCTGGGCCCCGCCGCCCTCGACGGTGTTGGCCTTCATCCAGAGCGAAATGGTCACTTGCGGAAGATTCTCCATCGTGCTGCTCACTGCCACGACTTGATTCGGATTCTCATATGCCAAATTCACTGCATAGCCCGCCTCTGTTGATACCGGGGCGGCGTTGTCATAGCTTGCAGCGAAGGGACTTGCTGTCCCATTGTTCGCGACATCGATCTCGCAATCCAGGTTTTCCTCGAATTTCCAGTGTGCAAGCAGTTTCTTGGTGTACAGAAATACGTGGTTGGAGTCCAAACTACTTGGGACGCTATTGTCTACGGTACAATAATACTCTTCTCCGTAATGAGTTTCGGGGTTGCTTACAGACAGTGTACTGGTTTGGTCAACGGTTACGACGGCGTAATCACTACCAAGGGTCAAAACATCTACGTCGGGGACTCCGACTTTGTACCATGTGAACTCCTGAACCTGGATACCCACGATCTCAAAATTGGCCGTGCCTCCTGCATCCACCACTGTGCTGAGGGGCTGAGTTATAATTTGCACAGCCAGTTGAGTCGTGGTAAATGACCAGGGGTCCCCGATTCCGTTGGCGTCTCTGACATAGGCATCCGGGCAACCAGCACCACCGCCGCCGGCACTGTCAACCCGCCAGTAGTAGGTTGTCTCAGGTTGCAGAGTACTGCCGTATTCCGCCACCAAAGTGGCGTTATCAATAGTAGTTGCTGTAATATCGGAAGCAATTTTCGCTCCAGGGTTATCGATTGTGAAATTCGGATCTGTGACGAGATTCGGATCGTGGGTAAACCAGACATCCTGCAATGTCATACAATCTGCCGCAGTCCAGATCAGATCCGTATTAAGGGGAGCTGGAACCGTCCCGTCTGGATCAGGACCATAGGCGCGGGGAGCGGCAACGGTTGTAACCTGCACCGCACCGCCGCCCAAATCAGTAACGACCAGATCATATCCCGGACTTGCGTAAATCTTACCATCGGCTATCGCTACAGCGGGATTATCCCGCATTTGCGACGCCGTTTGACCTGAGTAGTCAGCTTGGTAAAGAGTCTCAACAATCATAGTGCCGTCGGCGCCGATTTCAACCTTGCCGAGCCGGTCAGCGTGGATCTCAATCGTATTGGCAGTGAACGTTCCGTCGTATATCCATATGAGAGCGTCATTTCCGGTGGCGTTGTCGGGCAATTTATAATCCACCGTGGACGTGAAATTGCCGCCGTTCAGGATGACCCTGCCCGCAGGATAAACACCACCATTATGATCCACTCTGGCATTCGCAGTCAGGGAGCCGCCAGCGACTATCTCGACGTATCCGTCTGTCTGATCAAGGATCTTAGTTCTGGCGCTCCAGGTTACCGGGCTGTCTATGACCAGAGCCGACGCGCTCGAACACAAAACAGCCATAACCACCGCTGCTCCTAATACATAGTGTCTGTTTTTCATCTTTCTACCCTTTCATTACTCAATTTAGTTCAAAGACGTTTCAACCCTGGTCTTTTGGAGGAGCATTTACGGAGAAACACGTCGCATTTGTTTGACGGGCATGCACCGAGAATCTGCTCGTATCAGTAGAATTGTTAAGGGTGACTGACCGGAAGTCACCTTTAACGCCATGATTCGGCATTCCTAAACGCAACAATTAACCGTGAAAAACCACGTACGTATTTTCTCAGAAGTAACCAGAAGTGTCACAGTATTACTCCGCCCCGTCGGGCGATACAGTTCTACTTCCGCCGTTTTCAATATTTATTTGTAGGACAACAACTTATCTATGCACGTTTTCTTCGCCTGGAAACCAAAGCACCCAAGCCAAGCAAAGCGAGCGTAGCCGGTTCGGGCACTGCAGTGACCTGCACCCCACCCAGGCCATCAGGAGTAGCGACCAGAGATAATCCTGCACTCGCGTACACAGAGCCATCATCTATGTAGTTATAGAGATTGTACCGGTTACCGTCCAATACTTCAGCGTAATTTAAGGCTACAATCAGAGTGCCGTTCGCGCCGATTTCAATGGTGGCCTGCCGTGCAAGGCCGAAGGTCTCTATCGCTTG
>JAGHBX010000625.1 GCA_021160785.1 Planctomycetota bacterium
AACGCACCTGTGCTGGCGCTGCGACCAGGCGTATACGCTCGAATTATAACACCGTAATGATCATGCTGATTGTGTGTTTCATCGCATTACCTCTTTACTTTCCGACAGGTACGATCCTTATCGCCTGGCCGCCATTGTGCGCCAGATTGGCCGTAATGGTCGATCGCGAATTGACACCTGCCCGTGTAATAATCACTCCCCGCCGGTCGCTGCCGTCGGGTCTGGCGTCGCTGAAGATACGGGCCATATAATTCCTGCCCGGCTCAAGAAATCTCAACGGAATCTCCAGCTTTCGCTGTTTGCCCGCGTTCATCGTGCCGACAAACCACTGGTCGCCGCTTCGCCGCGCAATGGTTACATGCTCGCCTATGGCGCCTTGCACAACTTTCGTATCGTCCCAAACCGTCGGCACATGCCTGAAGAATTCCAGCGCCTCTTCGCCCTCGTACATCGCAGGCCGGTCGTACCAGAACATAAACTGCCACGGACTGTAATACACCACCGCCGCAGCCAATTGATGTGCAGACGTATTCTTCACGCGATCGCTGTACCAGCAGATCGTATAATCGCCCGCCCCGCAAAGATACCGCGTAAACGGCAGCACCAGATTCTCCCTGGCGGTCGGCATGCACTCATTGCCGCGGATGCCCTCCATCGTCATAAGATTCGGATACGTCCGGCTGAAACCCGTCGGTCGATATTCGTCATGCACGTCCACCATCAACTCGTTAGCCGCCGCTTTTGCGATTGCTTCGTGCAGCCATCTGGTCCACCGCTGATCGCCCACCCGCACAAAACCATACTTCACCCCCTTGATCCCCCAGCTCTTATACAGGGGCAGAATCTCGTCGAGCTGCCTCTCCAGCGCACGCCGGTTGACATAAACCAGGATGCCGATATCCTTCGCGTTTGCATATTGTATCACCTCCTGCAGGTCCAGAGGCCCCCTGGACCGCTTCGGGTCGAGCGTCACCGTCGTGGCGTCCGACTCATCGCTGTTTTCCGGGCCGTACCAGCCGGCGTCGTACTCCACGTATTGCAAACCGCGCTCGACGGCAAAATCCACGCACGCCTTTCCGCCGTCTGTCGTCAGCGACACTTCACGTATTACCTTGCCCGGCTTGATCCACGAGGTGTCCGCAATCGCACACGGCTCGTTGAGATTGCGGATGATATCGTTTCCCTCCAGGAGTTGACACACGTCGTCGGCGACCATCAGAACCCGCCACGGTGTGCTGTACGGCGCGGTTACGGCCACCTCGCCGGCCAACATGCTCTCGACGGCATAAGGTGCACCGTCTACGGGTTTCAATCGCATGCGTGCATAATCCACCAGCGCCGCTTCGCCCACTGCAACAGCCGGGCCGCCGTCAATCTCAATCGTCAACGGCCTCTCACAGTTGGGCTTGATTCCGTCAATCGTCGTCTTGCTGTAAATTCCCTGCGCCGAATACACCGCCCAGGCCGTGTGATTGCCCGTAAAACGAAACTGAGTACGTTCGGCCTTGATCGTAAACTGATCCAGACCCTTCTGTTGGCCAAATGAATATCGAAACGCCGCCCCCTCATTATATGCACGAAATATTACCCGCAGTTTTCTCGGCGGTGTCTGGCCATCCTGCACGTCGGCAACCATCTGATTGTATTGGTCCCGTATCTCGTTGCGCTCGCCGTACACGGGCTTCCACGTACTGTCATGAGTCGTATGCGCAACATTCAGGATTTCAAATCCCGCCGTCAGCGAGGGCGCATTCTTCAGTTCCAGCCCCAATCGCGAGTCGGCAAGGATCTCGGCGCCCTTGTAAGACATGCTCCAAACCAGGCAACTGGTCCGGCCGTCGCAGTCCCTTACATCCACCGCCACCGTAACATTGCCGTCTGGCGAACGCAGCACCGCGGCAGTCGCTCCACAACTCAAACACGCCGCCGCAACAACTGCAATGATACCCGTTTTGAACACCCTTGATAAACGCATGCTTTTCATCGTTCCTCCTTTGCTTGTTGACTTTACGGTTTCTGCAAGACTGTTAATGTCAGACGATTTTTTTTGCTGCGGAAGTCCAGTTTGTCGGCTCATTGCCGACCATCTCGAGTATGCGTCCGGGCTCCTCCGGCATGGAAGTTTTTGCAGACAGATACGCCGATTCAATCACCGCCATGTTATTGAGATCGACATCGGCGTGTGCGGCGAATTTATTATTACCCGGCGAGTCAATACTCATCGCAAAGTCTTCCAGCATCCGCAATATCGACCCGGCGCGGACCGATTTGAAGTTCGACCGTTTCGTCGCCTTGCCGGAATTATTGCTGACGATGAAACTGTCGGCGGAAACGGTGACAAATCCTTCGTTGCTGTGCAGTCTCAGTTGGCATTGGGGCGGACCGAACGTTCTGGATGCGCTGATGTTGGCCATGAGTGTGTCGGAAAATTTCATCGTCAGAATCGCCGTATCTTCGGTTATCGACAGCCGCTGCTTCCGGTCCGGAGCGTCGCTGGTCTTGAGCGAGTAAACCTGCTGCGGTATTCCGAAGTTCAGTATGATCTGGTCGATCAGGGTATAACAGTCTCGCAGCAGCACGCCGCCTCCGGCAATCTGCGGGTCGCTGAGCCAGCGGTGATGCTTTTCGTCCGACTCGCCGGGTGTGTGGCAATGGGCGGTAATCAGATGAACACTGTTGGCGTCGAGCGACTGGAGATAATCTCTCAACAGGTCAAAGCCCGGTGAATACCGTGCGGTGCCGGCGATGGTGTATCGGATTTTTTCTTTTTTGGCGATGGCCAGCAATTCGGCGGCCTGTTCAAAATTGAGCCCGGGCGGGACTACTTTGAGGATGTTGAACTTCTTTTTCATCGCCGATTTGATATGTTCGGCGCGAAGGTGCTGCCCGCGGCGATAAAAAGGACATCGACCTGGTTTTGCATTACAAGCTGTCGATAGTCTTCAAATGCGCCGCACTGGTATTTTTCGGCGACGCGCTCGAAAATCTCCGGGTTGCTGTCGGCAACTGCGGTAACCTCATAGAGGCCGGTCTCGATGGCTGCTTCGAGCAGCTCCAAGCCCCCTTCGTTTAGTCCTAATATTGCGGTTTTCAGCTTTTTTTCGCTCATAAAAGTACTCGCAAGGGAACCGACCTGGCGGTTTTCAGCGACTGGCTCAGGTGGCCAGATGATTGTTCTCCGGTGGAATAATGAAGTGGTCCGGCACGGAGAATTGGGAACACAAAAGCAGCACTTCCCTGCCGACCTGCTCTATGACGCTGTTATTGTCAATATTTTCGACGATTTTCTTGAAAAAGCCGGCGATGATGTCCATCTGCTCTTCCTTCATCCCTCTGGTGGTGATAGCCGGTGTTCCGAGTCTCAGGCCGCTGGGGTTAAACGGCGGCGCCGGATCCCCCGGAACGGTGTTGTAATTGGTGACGATTCTGGCTCTGTCGAGAGCCTTTGCAAACGGCTTTCCCGCGACTCCCTTGTTACGTAAGTCTATCAGCATCAAGTGGTTATCCGTGCCACCGGTAACAAGGTTAAAACCATATTCCATCAGCTTCTCAGCAAGTCTGGCGGCATTTTTGACGACCTGCTTTGCATACTGGACGAATTCTGGTGTATCGGCTTCTGCAAGGGCAACGGCGATTGCGGTCAATGTATGCATGTGCGGTCCACCCTGCAGGCCGGGGAAAACCGCCCTGTCAATGGCCTTGGCGTGTTCGGCCTTGCAAAGCAGCATCCCGCCGCGCGGGCCGCGAAGCGTTTTGTGCGTGGTGGTGGAGACCACATCGGCGTAGGGAACCGGGCTTTTGTGGATTCCGGCGACGACCAGCCCCGAAATATGGGCGATATCACTGACGTGGCAGGCGCCGACGCGTTTGGCAATTTCGCCGAAAATCTCAAAATCTATCTCCCTTGGATATGCCGTTGCACCGGAGATAATCACCTTGGGACGGTGTTCTTTCGCCAGAGCCTCGATCTTGTCATAGTCGAACCTGCCCGTCTTAGGGTCCACACCATACTGGACTGAATTATACACATTGCTGGTGAAACTGGCCTTCCAGCCATGCGTCAGATGCCCCCCGTTGGTGAGCGAAAGTCCCATAATAGTATCGCCAGTCGCCACCAAAGCCGAGTAGGCGGCTATATTGGCGACTGACCCGGAATACGACTGGACATTGGCATGGTCTGCCTGAAATATCTTTTTGGCGCGCTCGACGGCAAGGGTTTCGATCAAGTCCGTAACCTGCTGACCCTCGTAATAACGCTTTCCTGGATAACCCTCGGCATATTTGTTCGTCAGGCAACTGCCCGTCGCCTGCATGACCGCCTTAGAGACATAATTCTCCGAGGGGATCATCCGCAGAGAACCGCTCTGGCGGGCCTTTTCCTGTGTCAGAAGCTCATAAATCTGCGGGTCATACAGTTCAAGTGCTGAAAGCATACTGTTGTTCTCCAAAATTGCCAATTGTCGATATACACTTATATCACGCCGAGCCTTTTGGGACAAGTAATTATTTGTTGACAAGATGCTATTTGGGTCTGTATGATACTGCGTTCAGTGCTTTGAAAAAGGAGATACCGTACTGAATGCCTGATAATGACGTAGAATCCGGTCTGGAAAAGGCGCGGGCTTTTTTCCAGCGAGCAGAAGATGTGGCCGCTACGGACAACTTCGATTATGCCATCGACATGTACCTTGAGGTGCTTCGTCGTGCTCCCGATGCGCTTGAAGATGGCCATGTTCCGCTGCGCAAGATGACGTTGGTACGTCAGGGCAAGGGAGGCAAGAAGCCTTCCATCGCCGACAAAATGAAGCGACACGGCGGCAAGACGCCGCTGGACGAGATGCTCAACGCCGAGTATCTTCTGGCCAAGGACCCCGACCACGTGCCGTACGCCGAGTCGCTGCTCAAGGCTGCCGTGGCGGGTGGATATCACCGAACAGCCGAGTGGATAGCGCAGCTTGTCTTTGCCGCCAATAATGCCGCCGCCCGGCCGTCGTTGTCCACATATCTGCTGCTCAAGGATTCCTATAAAGAGTTGGAAATGTTCGACCTTGCCGTTTCTGCGTGCAAACGCGCCGTGGATCTAAAGCGCGGCGACGCTGCCCTGCATGATGAGCTTCGAGATCTTTCTGCGC
>JAGHBX010000430.1 GCA_021160785.1 Planctomycetota bacterium
ATCGAGCTGCGTGCCGAAGGGCTGTCGTACCGAACATTGTCAAAGCGGCTTGCCCTTGAGGGACACCTTAACCGGCGCGGTAACGAGTGGGACCCCGGCAGGCTGTGCCGGACCATCAGGCGAGCAGCTCGGCGTAGTCGGGGGTGATAACGCCGTCAAGAAATATTTTTCAGATTCTTGTTGACAAACGTCAAGACATCAATATACTTTACTGTGAGGTGGCACTTATGAAGACAAGTGAAATCATCAGAAAAGCGATTGCCCGCGGCGGCAAAAGTAGAAATCAAATATCCTTAGACACAGGTGTTGACCCGACGACTTTACACCGTATTGTCCGGGGCGGCGACATGAAAACCGAGACCGCCGACAAGCTGCTGGAGTACTTCGGCTATCGTGTCGTGAAGAAAAAAAGTCGAATAGCGAAACGAAAGAAATAAGGAGGACGCAATGAGAGTTTATCAAGCAAGTTACACAAAAGACAGCGAGCGGGTCAAGGCCCGAAAATGGTACATCGACTTTGCCGACCACCTGGGCCGTCGGCACCGGATGCCCGGTTTTGCAGAAAAGAGAGCGACAGAGGCAATCGCGAACCGCCTTGAGGATTTGGTGAGCTTGCGGTCGGCAGGTCAGCAACCGACACCGGCGCTGCAGGTCTGGATTGAGCAGCTTCCGGGGTGAATTGTGAAAAAGTTCGTATCCTGGGGGCTTCTGGATGGTCAGCGGGCGGAAGGCGGCAAGCTGTTGATCGCCCATCTTGCCGACTGGAAGCACAGTCTTGTTGCTTCGGGATGCAGCCAGATGCACATCGGGGCCGTTTACCCACGTGTTGAGAAGATCATAAAGGCTTGTAGGTTCCAGACGGTCAGTGACATTGACACGGTAAAGGTTGAAAGATACCTTGTCAGGCTGCGAGACAAAGGCGAGGTGCGGACGTTCAAGGCAATGGACGCAGAGACCGGCAAACCGAAAACCAGAACCGTCAAGATCAGCAAGACGACGTATAACTATTTCGTCCGGGCTGTCCGGCAGTTCTGCAAATGGCTTGTTGAGACGGGACGCATCGACAAGAGCCCTCTGCAGGCCCTCAAGAAGGTGGCTACCACAAAGGGTGATCAGGTGAGGAACGCCCGGCCCCTTGGCATTGATGAGATACGGAGGCTGATTCGCAAGACCAGGAACGCAGTGGACTACAGGGGCATCTCGGGGGCAGAGCGGGCCTTGCTCTATACTGTCGCTTGCGAGACCGGCCTCAGAGCTAATGAACTGCGTCTGCTTACGGTGGATGACTTCGATTTCGATGGATGGAAGCTCACGGTAAGGCCGGAAGCCAGCAAGAACGACAGAGAGGCGGTGTTACCGATGAAGCCCGCAACGGCAGAAATGGTTCGTGAGCATGTCAGGCACAAACTCCCGAACAGCCTCGTTTTCACTGTACCCGCCCAGCCTCACCTGATGATAAAGAAGGATCTGGAGAATGCCAATATCGAATACCGAACCGATGAGGGCACGGCCTACTTCCACAGCCTCCGCCACATCTACGCAACTGCACTGTCGTCGGCAGCCAGCAATGTCAAGACCGCACAAAGCCTGATGAGACATTCTGACCCACGACTCACCCTGAATGTCTACACGCACGGTGTGCCTGAGTTAGAGCGGGCAGCGATTGAAGCATTGCCGGATTTGAACGTACCCGATGAGCAGGTGATGACCGGCACCGACAACGGGCCGATCGACGCTGTTGCGAGCGACCGCGAAAGTCACTCCGCCATTTACTCCGCCATTTTTATGGCGGAGCATTGCAGAACAATGCAAAGCATTGCAAAAACATCGGAAAAACAAAACCCCCCTGATGAACTGAAAACGCCGATTTTAGGCGAAAATCGAACGTCCCCGGCGGGACTCGAACCCACAATCTCTGGCTTCGGAGGCCAGCGCTCTATCCAATTGGGCTACGGGGACAACGCCCTCTATTAGATATGCTTTGAGTCGCTGAGTCAAGGTTTTGTTTCAAATCGCACTGGATCGCCCCGCCGAACCCTTGACAGGGACGCCCTGTCGCCTGTAAGCTGTACTCGTAACCGCCTTAGCCACAGAAGGAGATCGACGATGCACAACACTTTGCGAACCATCACCGCCGTAGTGGTCCTGCTCACCCTTGCCGCCGGCGCCCAATCGGAGGTCGACTGCTACACCGAGATCGATCCGTCCTACAAAATCGCCGGCATGTCTTCGCTCATCCATATCTCCACCCCCGCCGACATCCAGCGCATCCGAAAGGAAATCGTCGCGTATTTCTGGCCGAAGACCGGTTTCCCGTCCGACAAAATGCCCGCACAGGTCGCCAAGATGTCACCCGCCGACGCACCCGAATGGATACGGTCCATCGACAGCGACAATCTGGCAACCGTCGATCGCCTCGACATCGCCATGGACTACGACCTGCACTCCTATATCTACCACCTGCATCCGGTGCGTCCCAACAATCGGCTGCTCATATTCCAGATGGGCCACAGCGACGACATACTCGCCGCCGGTGGACGCGAGACTATTGGCTGGTTCCTCAACAAGGGATTTTCGATCATGACCCTGTGGATGCCGCTGTTCGGCGAGAACCCGCGCACCGCCCGCAATATCCCCGGCCACGATACTTATACCTTCCCGACCGGCACCAAAGGCCACAACGTTATGGGCGAACTCATCGGCGATACGAAAGGCTGCTTCATCCGGTTATTCGTCGAGCCGATCGTCGTTGCGATCAACCACGCCGAGCGCAAATACGACTATCGCGATATAAATATGGTCGGCATATCCGGCGGCGGCTGGGCGACTCACGTCTGCGCCGCGCTGGATACAAGGATCAAACAGAGCTTTCCCGTCGCCGGCTCACTACCGCTATACCTCCGCCGCGGCCCATGTCCCAACGGCTCGCAGGGCGACGCCGAACAGGAATGGGCGGGCCTGTTCGAGAAACGCGCCTCATGGCTCGATATCTATATTATGGGTGCCTGCGGACCCGGCCGCAAGCAAATCCACATCCTCAACCAGTACGACTCATGCTGCTTCTGGGGGGTAAACTACCGAACATTCGCCCCCTTTGTAACCGACGCCGTATTCTTCCTGCAAGACGGATTCTACGACGTATGGCTGGACTCATCCCACAAAGATCACCAAATCTCCAAAAAGGCAATAAAGGAAATCGACAAACACCTCTGCCCCGCCAAAGCCGCCGATCCGTAGACGTTGCGGCACACTGTCCTCCCTAAGTGCTTATACTGAAAGGGGTTAAGCCCGACCCCGTTTAGATTGGGCATGGGGACTGTATATTGTATATTGCAGATTGAATATGGTGCGGTAAATTGGGTTCGTTTCGCAGAATTGGGCATCCCGGCGCGCCGGGAGCGTGCCTGTATGGGGGATTTCCGGCCTGGGCGGGAGATTGGGTTCGTTTCGCGTATTTGGATCGTGGACCAAGCTGGTGTAGGTGTAATTGGGTTTGTTTCGAATAATAC
>JAGHBX010000647.1 GCA_021160785.1 Planctomycetota bacterium
GAGCAAATCCTTGACCACGGGCTTATCCTTATCCGGCAGCTTAGGCTTGTACCTTTGTGTGCTTCTGGATTGGGCCAACACTTTACAGACTTTGCGTTCTGATAGTCCCAACTCTCGGCGAACCTGCTGGAAACCTTTCTTCGCCGGGACGTGCCCGCCATTTCAAGCGAAATTTCGCATGTGGCTGGTTTCCGGCTCGCTACGCTCGCCTCCACCCAGCCACATGCGGTGGTTAACACCAATTTACAGAAAAAATTTTACACTACCTTAAGTTTGATCTTTTACCTTCGATAATAATATTAGTCACACCCGCCAATAATGTTAGTCATGCCCGCTAATTGGTGCATGCCATTTTTTAAGTTGCAACTAGTCCTTAAACAAGCGTAGCGTGATATAAAAAATTGGTTTTAATTATCAAAAAGTACTCGAAATGCCTCCTTCAGTGCATTATAATGCACTTGGGGAAAGTTGATATATTTCCAAAATCCAACGAAAGGAGTCATTTCGAGTGAGAAAAAGAATAACAAAAAAACTGAGACAACGCAAACGGAAAATTCGCAATCGCCTGGACAAAAGATCGCTGCCGGAACATCCCGGGCCAATGCTCAATCCGGGCAATATCCATTATGACATCTCCGATCGTAACCGTGGCGTACTCTATGGTGGTATAGGAGCCGTGCAAATGTTGGTCAAGCGGTTGAAACTGGACGAAGCAATCAATCGCCATCTCCATCTTTTCAAGCTGCACAATCCATATTTCGAATCGGACCATGTCCTCAATATTGCTTACAACATTCTCTGCAACGGTGAATGTCTTGAAGATATAGAGCGGCTGCGAAACGATGAGGTTTATCTTGACGCCGTTGGTGCCGACCGGATACCCGACCCGACCACCGCCGGTGATTTCTGCCGTCGTTTTTTAACTGAACATGTTGAGAAATTACAGGATGTTATCAATGAAGCCCGCCTGAAAGCCTGGAAGCCGCAGGAGCCGGAATTCTTCGCAGAGGCAATCATTGATGCCGACGGTACAATTGCCGGAACTACCGGCGAATGCAAAGAAGGTATGGACCTATCCTACAAAGGTATCTGGGGTTATCATCCTCTGGTTATCTCCCTATCCAATACCGGTGAACCGTTATATCTTTTCAATCGCAGCGGTAACAGCACGAGCAGTAAGAAAGCATCGTACTATCTTGACAAGGCCGCCGACTTATGCCGGATGGGAGGGTTCAAGAAGATTCGTTTTCGCGGTGATACGGACTTCAGTCAGACGAAGTATTTGGACGGCTGGGATGATGAAGGCATCACATTTGTTTTCGGCATCAACGCCATGCCTAATCTGGTGGAGATCGCCGAAAACCTACCTGAAACGGCCTATACAGACCTTATTCGTCCGCCCATGTATGTTATCAAGACAGAGCCTCGCAGCAAACCTGCAAATGTAAAAGAACGGATTGTTAAGGAACGAGGCTACAAAAACATTCGATTGCAATCGGAACAGACGGCGGAGTTTGATTATCAACCTGTCAAATGCTGCAAATCATATCGGGTAGTAGTTCTGAGGAAGAATTTATCCATAGAAAAAGGTGAGGATGTCTTGTTTGATGATATTCGTTACTTTTTCTACATCACCAATGATCGCAGGGCTTCGAGAGCAGATATAGTTGCCAATGCAAATAACAGGTGCAATCAGGAGAATTTGATAGAGCAGTTAAAAAACGGTGTTCGAGCAATGCGTATGCCGGTTGATAATCTGGTCAGTAACTGGGCGTATATGGTAATGGCTTCATTGGCCTGGAATCTGAAAGCATGGTATGCCTTGTTGCTGCCGACTAAAGGGCGGTGGCATAAAAAGCACAAGCGAGAGAAACGAAAGGTACTTCGGATGGAGTTTAAGAAGTTTCGCAATTTCTTTATTATGCTGCCGTGCCAGATTGTCAAGACGGGGCGTAAACTTGTGTATAGACTGCTGGGCTGGAATGAATACTTTGATATATTTTTCCGTGCGGTTGAAACCTTTCGGAATCCTCTTCGCTGTTGAGCGACTGGAACTTTTATGTCGGGATACGGACGTCCCGATTGGTGTTGGCCTTTTTGATGTGCTGAAAGCAGGTAAAATTATGACGGAGCAAAAATTTGGAACACAATTCTTAAGCCTTTGGCGGCTGACAACAATCTGCTGCGCCGAAAAAATCTCCCAGCCGATACCCGACAAAGCAACCACGCTACGCTTGTTTAAGGTCTAGTGCTTTGTCATGATTAAAGATTTGGATTGATATTGCCGATAATTCTCTATGGTTAAATTATCATGGAGGATTACTCATGGTCAAAAAATACATAGTTCGGCTTTCAGAAGAAGAACGGAGTCTGTTGCGGGGCATCGTTAAAAAACTGAAAGGAACATCCCAAAAAGTACAACGTGCAAATATTCTGCTTAAGGCCGATGTCGGCGGGTCAAACTGGTCCGACGCCAAAATCGCTGAAGCGTTATCCTGTCGAACGCAAACCGTCGAAAATATCCGACGACGATTCGTCACCGAAGGACTCGACGCAGTGTTGAATCGTAAAAAACGCAAAACACCGCCAAGGCCAAAAATCCTTGATGGGAAACAAGAAGCGGAAATCATTGCGTTGCGGCTGGGCAAGCCGCCTACTGGATTTGCCAACTGGACACTACGATTGATGGCTGAGCAAATCGTCGAACTGGGAATCGTAGACTCGATCAGTTACGAAACGGTTCGAAGAACATTAAAAAAAACGGTATGACAAAGCGGAAAATTCAATATTGGGTTATTCCACCAGATGCTAATGCCGAGTTTGCCGCATGTATGGAGGATGTGCTGGAAATCTATGCTCAGCCGTATGATGCGGCGTTTCCGATCATTTGCATGGACGAGCAGCCGGTGCAGTTGACAAAGGAAACACGCCGGCCAATTGCTGCGACGATGACGCATCCCAAGCGAGTTGATTACGAATAAGAACGAGCGGGAACAGCCTGCATTTTTATGTTTGCTGAACCGTTATCGGGATGGCGCAAGGTGAATGCTCGCCCGCGACGTACAAAGGTCGATTGGGCGTTGGAGATGGAAGAGCTTCTTCGCACTCGTTATGCGGGCGTCGAGAAGGTGATACTGGTTTGTGACAACTTGAACACGCATACGC
>JAGHBX010000444.1 GCA_021160785.1 Planctomycetota bacterium
ATATTGAGCCAGCCCCTGTCCGCCGGGGGGAACCTCTCCTGGCTGCAGGAAAGCGACAAAGCCTTTGGGATATTCTTTCCAGGCCCGGTCGATGTCTTTTTCAACGGCCGGGTCGGAAACATTGGTCCTGAGCATTTTCAAGAGATGGTACTGCCATTTTCTGTGCATCATCTCGTAGGGGATATACGAAACCGATTTCCATTGGCTGTTTTTGTCAAGCCCACCTGCGGTCATGAGGATATGAAGGTGGGGGTTGTAGTGGCCGGAGCGTCCCGCGGTTTGGAGAACGATGATGTTTCCCATGTCGAGTTTGACGCCGGTGCAGGTGTTGAGAATATCTTTGAGACAGGCATTGCCTGTTCGCATGAACGGACTGAGCAATGCAGGGTCGCGAAGGAACCATATTCGAAGGAACTCAGGCATGGTCAAGACCACATGGCGGTAAGTTACGCCAGGCAAGAGACGTCGTCCGATGAAATCGGCCCAGCGGTCGGTATAGACCTTGGCACAAGACAGGCAAAAGCAGGACTTGCAGGTGAAGGCAATACGGCGTTTTTCTCCACAGTAGCAGCATCGGTATTGAACAAAGCCCATCTTTTCGGGATCGCCGCAGTCGAGCATTTTCTGGATGGTGTCGTTGTAATCCGGGCTGTCAAATCCTGGATAAGTCTGCTTAAACGCATCCCAATGGTCGTAGAAAATCTGTTTGAAGGTGTTTTTGTCAATGCCTTCCATGGCTGTTCTATGAACAACCATAACAGAACTGGCAAAATAGGTCGAGGAAAGAATTAACACGTGTTATGCTGAAAGATCAAAAAGTCCCCGGCGAAGCCGGGATAAGTTCAGCGCATAGGAATTTGTATTTGATGAGTTGTGAGGAAGATAGTGTCTGAAGTAGACTTTATATGTTGCACAAGTAGCTTACGAGGTGTGATCGGGGTGCTGAAGCGAGCGTTTTACCTCTTCAGAGGTGTCACAACGGAAGCTGCCGCCGCATTCCGGGCATACGATGGCAGGGAATCCTTCAGGCTCAACCGGCGGGAAAGCGTCAACAACGATATCTTCGACCCAGTCGGTATGGCTACAAGAACGGCAGCGGTATTTGTACCAATCGCTCGGACCTGTGAATGGTTCGTCCGGTTGCAATTCCAACGGCTTGTCGTTCATCTGGCAACTCCTCAAACAATAAGAACTTTTTAATGGTACCGTATTTCGGATGAGAAATCAACTCCAACGACATATCGTTATCACATTTGGGACAAAGCAGCGGGTCTTTGCCGAAGCTCTCGAAGAAACGTTGTTGAAAAGGTTTTGCCGGCAGCACTCTGTAGCCTCTGGGATCATCGGGTATATGGGTAGGTATAATATTTGTAAGTTGTTCTCTCATCTTTTTGTAACGTACATTTCCGTGCAGTCCGTAATAGCGGATTCTGTGAAATCCCTTTGGCAGAATGTGCTGAACCATACGTCCGATGAATCGGAGGACAGGAAGTGTTTCGTGTTCAATCTGCTTGGTTTTGTGGTCACGGTACCAGTAGCGGACAGATTTGCCGTCATACCTTTCAATCCTGCGAACCGAGATAGGCGGCGATACGACATACTTTGCCAGATATTGAGCCAGCCCCTGTCCGCCGGGGGGAACCTCTCCTGGCTGCAGGAAAGCGACAAAGCCTTTGGGATATTCTTTCCAGGCCCGGTCGATGTCTTTTTCAACGGTCGGGTCGGAAACATTGTCCCTGAGCATTTTCAAGAGATGATACTGCCATTTCCTGTGCATCATCTCATACGGAATATAAGAGATGCTTTTCCATTGTTCCAGCGGATCAATTCCACCGGCGGTCATGAGAATATGAAGATGTGGGTTGTAATGGCCGGACCGTCCAGCTGTCTGGAGGACAATAATGTTTCCAATATCGAGTTTAACACCGGAGCAGGTATTGAGAATGTCTTTGAGACAGGCATGTCCTGCTCTCATGAAAGGGCTGAGCAATGCAGGGTCACGAAAAAACCAGATATGCAGGAACTCAGGCATGGTCAGTACGACATGTCGATAAGTCACTCCTGGAAGGAGCCGTCTTCCGATGAAGTCTGCCCATCGGTCGGTATAGACCTTGGCACAGGAAAGACAAAAGCAGGACTTGCAGGTGAAAGCGATACGACGTATTTGTCCGCAGTTGCAGCATCGGTATTGGACAAAGCCCATTTTCTCAGGGTCACCGCAGTCGAGCATTTTCTGGATAGTGTTGTTGTAATCCGGACTGTCAAAGCGTGGGTTGAACTGCTTAAACGCATCCCAGTGATCGTAGAAAATCTGCTTAAATGTGTTTTTGTCAATGCCTTCCATGGCTGTTCTCTGTGAACAACCATAGCAGAATTGGCAAAATAGGTCGAGAAAAGAATTAAGACGTCTTAGGCGGAAAGATTAAAAAGTCCCCGGCAAAGCCGGGATAAGTTCTTTCGCTCGCCAACTCAGATAACCACAAAAAATCTTCTCATCAGGGGAACCTTCCAATGAAAACATCTGATAAACCGCAAGCATAACATCTGCAACAATATCCAGATTATACCTACATATCTACATTCGCCATAATTGAGCACTTCCGTTGAACTCTCACCAGAATTCCATAGCCCTTTTCTCGCAGGTTTCTTCTGATTCCAATTGAAATCTCAAACACCATATTGTCTACCTGTTCATCCTCCTGGGAGCTTCCATATAGCTCTTTTTCAAAAGGTGTCATCTCATTAAGAAGATAAGCGCCAAACTCTTGTCTTAATTCGGCGCGATTGCTGACACTTTCACTTAGCTGACGATATCGAATGCTCATTCGTGTCCACAACTCCAACCTTCGAACGGCAAAGAAATCAGATGTGAAGCGAAGAGGTAACTAAAGGTACCAGGTACCTTTTTCGGTCTCGCACCCGCCCATTGGCGCGATTCAGAACATGATACGCAACGCCGCCAACAAATTGTCGCTTCGCACGAGGCATAATAAACCATAATAACCCCAAAAACAACGCATGTCAACAAGAAAAGGTACCGGGTACCTCATAGGTTATACTGTTCTTATTGGGATAAAACATATTATTATAGCTCTTTCTTTTTGGTTCTTTTTCTTTCTGTTAGAATTGTTAGTTGTGTGATATCCCG
>JAGHBX010000427.1 GCA_021160785.1 Planctomycetota bacterium
CGTCGGCGGAAAGCCGTTAGACGGGGACAGTATCAAAGGGCTGCTCACGCATACCGCCGGCAACTGGCCGGATCGCATGATCTTTTCGCACCAGAGGGGCCGCGTCAGTGTTCGCACGCAGCGATACCGGCTCGATTACAACGGTCGCCTGTTCGACATGAAGACCGATCCCGGACAGTATCGCGACATCTCCAAAGAAAAACCCGAGATTGCAGACAAGCTGTCCAAAGCGGTAGCCCGCTGGAAGAAGGAGGTGCTGCCGGCAACGCCGGATGATCGACCCTTCACGGTGGGCTATCCGGAGTTTCCATCGACGGCCCTGCCTGCCCGCGACGGGGTTCCGGCGGGAAATGTTCGCCGAAGCGCAAGGGCGCCGAACTGCTCGTATTTCACAAATTGGCTCGACGCCGACGACCGGATGACGTGGGATATCGAGGTGGCGACCGCCGGCAAATACAGGGCGGTTGCATACTACACTTGCCCCAAAGCCGATATCGGTTCCACGATCGAGTTGAGCTTCAAGGCAAATCGCGTTCGAGCGAAGGTGAATGAGGCGCACGACCCGCCGCTGGTAGGCGCCGAATCGGATCGCGTCTCGCGCGGCAGCGAGTCGCTGGTCAAGGACTTCCGCCCGCTGGATATGGGCATACTAAGGCTGACCAAGGGCCGCGGCAAACTGACCCTTCGTGCAGTCGATGTACCCGGCAAACAAGTGATGGACGTCCGGCTAATCCAACTGACACTGCTGAAGTAGGGTGTGATTCACCCCACCGAATTCGTTTTTGGCGGGAAGACGGAGCGGAGGTATTGGGCGTCCTGTTTGTAGGATTCGATCAGGCCCAGAGGCGTTGCTCCTTCGATCTGGATCCAGCCTCGGTATCCAATTTCGTCCATTGCCTTGCGGACTTTTGGGAAATCGATCTGGCCCTTGCCGAAGAGGTTCTTATAGTCCTTGGCGTGGAACTCGCAGATGTTCTTGCCCAGATACGGGATCTCTTTATAGATGTCGTAGCCCCGCAGGTGGGAATTGCCCACGTCGTAATAGACCTGCACCGCCGGCGAGCCGACGCGATTGATAATGGCCATGCTGTCTTCGGCGCTGAGCCAGCTTTCGATACCTAAGATCACGCCCTTGTCCTCGGCCTTGGGGGCCACCTTTTTTAATCGCTCAACGACCGCATCGACACCCTTTGGGTCGTCGCGCAGGTCGCCTTTGCCGAAGAACGCCAACAATACCACTTTGACTTTCAACGCTTTGCACACATCGACACTGTCGGATACCCATTGCTCGGTCTGCGGTTCGGACTTGTACGGCACGCTGTTCAATTCGCCGATCGCCAGCGATGCAATTTTGACCTTGTTCTTTCGGGCGGCCTGGAGGAAGGCTTTCTGCACTTCGGGCTTTCGCAGGTGCATGTCGTTTTTTGCGGTTCCGAGGCTGACCTGCACACCGTCGAGTCCGATCTGCCGAGCGACGGCAAACGAGCCCGGATCACTCATCTTGCCGAGGTTCCAGTCGCAGGCGCCGATGAGGAAGCCTTTGGGCTTTTTCGTCTTGCCTTGATGCTGCTTCCCGGCGGCTTGGGCGAGCGGAGTCAGCGACAGGCCCGCTGCAAGGGAAGCGGAATTAAGCATCATTCGACGACGAGTCAGTTTTTCAAAACTCATGTTAAACCTCCGATTCCTTTGTCGCCATCCACCTCGCTTCGCTCGGTGGCTGTCACCCTACAGCACTGGGGACGCGGGCGAGACGCCCCCGCTACGTACCGCCGGCATAATTGCCCGGGTTATATTTTCAGGCCTTTGAGTCGGCCGTCGATCTTTTCGGTGCTCTTGACGAACTTGTCCCAGTAGACCCTTTCGCCGGTATAGGCGGCGGTGCGTCCGAGGATGGTTACGAGATTGCTGCGGACACTCGGGGGAACAGTCGGATTATCGAACTTGCCTTCGGTGATATTCTTGTGGAAATCCGCAATGTTATTGACGGCGCCTTCCTGATAGATCTGCGACGTCTTGCCGCCGCGATAGAATTTCTCACCGCGAACGAGCACCTGTCCGCCGTATTCGGTTTCGAGCGTTCCCTTTGTGCCGAACATGCGGTTCTTGATTCCGCCCGGACTGCCGTAGCCCTTGTATTGCTTCGACATGAAAGTGACACCGATGTTATTGGGATAGACAAAAGACAACGAGAAATGGTCCCAGCAGTCGCCCACGTCGGTTCGCGATTTTCGCCCGCCCGTGCCTGATGCGTGGATGGGGGCTGTATTCATGATCCAGCTTGCCACGTCTAATGTGTGGATGTTCTGCTCGGTAATGATGTCGCCGGACAGGGCCTTGTCGAAAACCCAGTTGCGAAGGCGTGCCTCGGGTGTGCCCGGCGGTGTCTTCGTACCGAGTCTGCCGGTAAGGTAACTCGATTCGCCGAAACAGAGTTCGCCGATGTCGCCGTTATGCACCCGTTTGACCGCCTCAACATAAAAGGCATTGGCCCGAGTCTGAAAATCGACAAGAAAGCACAGCTTCTTCCTCGTCGCTTTCTTTCCGCTTTTGCCGATGCTGTTGCAGCCCGGCACGTCGACGGCGATCGGCTTGGCGACATATACATGCACACCCGCCTCCACGGCGCAGGCCGCCTGCTCGGCATGGAAGTAGGGCGGGGAGATAATCGCCACAGCGTCGAGTTTTTCGGCTAACATTTTCTTGTGGCACGACAGACCGGTGAATCGCCTGGCCTGCGGGACATTGAATTTACCGCCGAACGACTCGACACGGTCCTGGAAGTAATCGGCAGCGGCGACGATCTCGTAGTTGCCGTTGGCTTTGAACAGCTTTGCGATCCAGCTTCCCCGGCCTCCGCAGCCGACCAGACCGAGTCTGATCTTCGAATTCGCCGCCGTGCCGCGCACTAATTCGGGCTTGATCACGGTAAACGACAGCGCCGCGGCGCCGGCCATGAATTTACGACGATTGACAGATATTTTGCCGCCATTGACTGCAGAAACATTAGTGTTTTCCACCATTTCAGAATCCTCCGCTTAATAATGTGGTTATTTGCATACAACCCTTTAGTATACCCGTTCCGATGCCCAAAACCACTTCTATTTGAGAAAATTTTCGTACTTGCGGCAATAAGTGGGGTCTACTCCACCATGATCGCTAAATGCCGTCGAGCCATTGGCCTGCGAATACGGCGAGGTCGGCCATATCGATCTTGCCGTCGGGTGAGCCAGCCGGCGCCAGATCGCATTCGGCGTTCCAATTGGCGGACGGCGGCGTTGCGGTTGTCGCCCACGATTGTGCAAAGATGCCAAAGTTGTTGCTGCAGTCTGCCTGCGTAATGTGTTCAAGCTCTATGAC
>JAGHBX010000140.1 GCA_021160785.1 Planctomycetota bacterium
GCAGACCTTTTGGCGGAGTTGCCGGTTGCCGAAAGCAAGGAGGTTCTGGAGCACATCGCTCAGGATCATGCCCGGCAGATCAAGGATTTGATGACGTATTCGGAGGATTCGGCCGGCGGCATTATGGACCCGGTGGTGGTGAGCGTCTCGGAGGACGCCACGGTCGGCGAGGCGATCAACGAGATCCGGTCGGCGGAAATCGACGAGGATTTTTTCAGCGTGTTTGTGGTTAATCGGCGCGGCGAGTTTCTGGGGGATGTTCGTATCCGGCATCTTATATCCCGTCCGGAAAGTACTACGATTAAACAATTTATAGATACCGATACGATTTACGTTATGGCGGATACGGACCAGGAAGAGGTCCGGAATATCTTCAAGAAGAACGACCTTATCGTAGTCCCTGTTTTGGACGCCAAACATCGCCTTGTTGGCCGTATTACAGCCGACCGTGTCATTGAGGTCGCCGAAGAGGAAGCGGTCGAGGATATGTATGCGATGGCTGGTACGGATGCTGCTGAGTTGGAGAGTTTTTCGATTCTTCATGCGGCTCGCATTCGGATGACGTGGCTTTTACCGTGCCTCGGGGGGACGGCGATTACGGCTGTTGTTGCGCTGCTTTTCAAGAACATCTTCATACAGGCGGATTTGCTCTATATCTTCATCACGGCGTTTGCGTTTGCTCCGATGATTGCGGCGATCAGCGGCAATGCGGGATTGCAGACTTCGGCGGTTGTGGTTTGCGGTCTGGCGACGGGGGACCTTGCGGCGCTTCGCCTCGGTCAGGTGTTTGCCCGGGAGGTCCGGGTGGCGCTTATTGTGGCGCTCAGTTGCGGACTGATCGGAGGTGTGATCTGTGCGGTGCTGCCGGGTTTGATTTCCGTGGGGGGTATTGAACCGTATCAGCATATTCGCATTGTTCTGGCGTTTGCCACGGCGATGTTTTCTGCGATTATGGTTTCTACAACGCTTGGCTTGTCACTTCCGTTTCTGTTTAGAAAGGTCGGGATCGACCCTGCGATAAGCTCCGGGCCGCTGGTGACCACAGTCAATGACGCGATCAGCGTAGCGATTTACCTGACGTTGACGTTTTCGCTGATGCTGATCCGTTAGTCGATCCGCCGGCGGATATTCGGGCTGTCTGCAGGTTAATCAAGGCCCTCAAGTCGCCTATTTTGACGGCACGGTCCGATATGTCAAAAAAAACGGGGCAATTGGGGTAATATGCCCAACATCTGAGTTGACAAAAGCCGATTGAATGGGGTATAATGCCCTTTTGGGTAAAATAATTCCGCGTTGATACTCATGCGGTCATCGATATGTCTTTTTAGGGTGGGGCAATTGCCGCCAACCGTTTATATTATTTATAAGTGCTTGTGAGTAAAGGAGCCGGAAATGTCCAAGGGCCAGCCGTTGAATCGCCATACCAGCACGGGTAAGATACCGGAAGTTGAGAAGTGGTTTCGGGCAGCCATCAAGGCGCAGGCGAGCGACTTGCATCTTAAGGTGGGTATGCCGCCTAAGATGCGTATCCACAGTAAGTTGAAGAACACGACGGGCGAGGTCTTGACCGAGGCGCGGGCCGAGGAACTCATTTTTGAGTTGATGAGCCCGGCACAAAAAGAGTTCTTTCTTGACAATGGTGCGCTGGATTTTGCGTACCAGGTAGGCAAGATGGACCGTTTCCGTATAAACGCTTTCCGTCAGCGAGGTTGTATCAGCCTTGCGGCACGGCATATCAGCGGCGATATTCCGCCGTTCGAATCTCTGCACGTGCCACCGGTGGTTGAGAAGATTGCCGAATATCACGATGGTATGATTCTTGTTACCGGGCCTACCGGCTGCGGCAAGAGCACGACGATTGCGTCGATGATCGATCATGTCAACAGGACGCGTGCGTGCCACATTGTTACCATTGAGGACCCAATTGAATTTCTGCATGTGGACAACAAGGCGATCGTTTCGCAGAGGGAAATCGGCATCGACGTTCCGAACTACGACGATGCCCTGCGGTCTCTGATGCGTCAAGACCCGGATGTTGTGCTGGTGGGTGAGATGCGCGACAACGAGACGCTGACGGCGGCAATGCGGGCGGCGGAGACAGGACACCTTGTGTTCGGGACGCTTCACGCCAACAACGCCTCGCAGACGATTCAGCGTATTCTCGACCTGTTTCCGCAGGAGGAGCGTGATCTTGCCAGACAGACGTTTGCGTTGACGATTCGTGCGGTGATAAGTCAGCAGTTGCTGCCGGGGATCAAGCCGGAGGCGAAGCGTATTCCTGCGATAGAGATTTTGATTCGGACGCCTATCATAAGGAAACTGATTTCCGAAGGGCGTGAAGGTGATATACCTTCGGCGATCCGGGCGGGTTCGAGTGAGGGTATGCAGGATTTTACGGACAGCCTGCAGAAGCTGGTTATGGAGGAGTGGATCGATTTGAAAGTTGGGCTGGAGTACGCTCCGAATGTGGAAGAGCTGAAGATGGCGTTGAAAGGAATCAGAACGTCCACGAGCGGCATACTGTAGCATGTTATTCTGATCAAAATATAGATGGAGCCTTCTATGGCGAACATATTAGCAGCCGCCGCCGGATATGGCGGTTATATTTCCCCGGTCAAACTTATCGTCCTGATAGTTTTGTTTTTTGCGTGGATACCGCTGGTCAACTGGGTCTACCGCGATACCAAGGCGGTCAAGACGAATACTCAGTCCTGGACCCTGATCATGTCATCGACGGGCGCCGGCGCGCTGTTGATATGGCTGCTGGCGCCGCTGTTTTTGATCGGTCTGTTGATTTACATTATTGCGGTGGGTGCGGCGGCAACGGCTTATATCGTGCATCGGAACGCTCGAGTGGCGGATTTTGAGAAGGTGTTGACGTCGGAACACATCAAGAGCATTTTTGTCAACGAATCCAAGAAGATGGACAAGGCCAGCCGTGGCTTTTCGCTGATTACCGCCAACGGTAACGATGTCCCCCTGCCGGAGCCCAAGAGCCCGGAAGCGTTCGGTTTTCAGACGACGTGCGAGATAGTGGAAGATGCGTTGTGGCGGCGGGCAAGCGATATCGTGTTCAGGCCTACGGCGGAGGATTACAGTGTGATGTATTTCGTGGACGGGCTTGCAACCAAGCAGGATCCCCGGTCCCGTGAAGAGATGGAGTACTTCATTAGCTATCTCAAACAGATGGGCGACATGGACATCAATGAGAAGAGGAAGCCTCAGAAAGGCAAATTCAAAGCGGTGCGAGACGACGAGCGTGTTGGCTGGGAGATATTGACCGCCGGTTCGACGGCGGGCGAACAACTCAAGCTGACCCGGACTCAGGAGTACAACCTGATGAAGGTGGATGAGGTTGGGTTCACGGCGAGCCAGGTCGAGGCGATCTCCGGTCTGCGTGATCTGCCGAAGGGTCTTTTTATCATTTCGGGTCCGAAGAAGAGCGGGATCACGTCAAGTATGTATGCTCTGCTTCGCAATCACGATCCTTTCATGAACAATATCAATACGTTGGAGAAGGAACCCGCCGCGGAGCTGCAGAACATTACGCAGCACACGTTTTCACTGAGCGACACGGGGACGACAACGTATGCGCGCAAGCTGCAGACGATTCTGCGGATGGGACCTGACATCATGGGCGTAGAGGATTGCTCCGACAAGGGTTGTGCGCCGCTGGCGACGGCGGGGGCGAAAGACGACAGGGTGATGTATGTGACGCTGGAAGCCACCAGCGCCATGCAGGCGCTGGGCAAGTGGCTCAATATGGTTTCGGACAAGAATCTGGTAGCCAATACGCTTGTCGGCATCAGCAATCAGCGGCTTGTTCGCGTGCTGTGCGACGAATGTAAACAGGCTTATCAGCCGAACCAGGAACTGTTCAAGAAATTCAATATACCGGCGGGTAAGATCAAAGTGCTCTATCGCCCCGGCGAGATCGAGTACGACAAGCACGGCAAGCCGATCGTATGCGAAAAATGTCAGGGCACGGGCTTTTACGGGCGCACGGCTATCTTCGAGACGGTGGTCCTGGACGACGAGCTTAAGGAAGTGATTCGCCAGGCCCAATCGCTGCAGGAGATTTCATCGCGGTTCAGGCGTGCGGGCATGCTGTATCTGCAGGAGGAATCGATCAAGAAGGTGGCGAAAGGGATTACGTCCATTAATGAAGTGATCAGGATGTTCTCATCAAAGACTAAACCTCGGAAAAAGCGTAGTTGACCGGGAGGTAACATGGTTGCAATAATATTGATTTTGATTATTACTATTTTGTCGGTGGCGCATTTCTATTTGAAGAGCGGCGCGTTGGTTTCTTTTGCGACGTTTGCCGCGGCTGTGTTCGGCGTGATCGTGGCTTTTACTTACTACGAGCCGCTGACGAACATGTTGCTTTCGCGGGGTTACGGCGGTCAGTGGGCGTTGGCGGGAATTTATGTGCTGCTTTTTGTTTTTACTTTTGCGATCATTCGCACGGCGGCGGACTTTATGTTCGGTCAGGATGTCGACTTGGGCAATGTGATAACCAAGATAACAGCAATAGTGTGCGGCTTATTGACGGGTCTGATTATCTCGGGTGTGGTTCTTGTTGCCCTTGCGCTGGCGCCGACCTCGCCCAAGTTGCCTTATGCGAGACTGGGCGACGGCGACAGCGCTGTTACGATTGCGAAAATGCGTTCACCAGGCAAGCCTCTGATTCGGGCCGACGGTATTGTGGCGGGGCTGTTTGGCTGGATAAGCAAGGGCAGCCTCAGTTCGAAAAAGAGTTTTGCGGTTTACCATGATGATTTTCTTAATCAGGTTCACCTGAACAACTATATGGCGAGGAAAAAGGTTTATACAGTTGCGGGAAACCGGGCGGTTCGTGTTCCGAAGAAAGGTGTGCGAAAGCTCGACAGCGACAATGACAACCTTACGGTGGTTCGCATGGAAGTCAAGAATGCGGACATCAAGAGCGGCGGCGCCCGGGGCGCCGACGGTGACGTTGCCTTTATGTTGGGACAGGTAAGATTGATTTGCAAGCCAAAGAATCAGACAGATACTCGCGGCTCGGGTGTTGCGGTTTATCCCGAAGGTCGAATAGTGAGCCGTCGCAGAGCGGACAAGGACGCGGAGAAGAAAGATTTAACGGGGGCCTTGAGCGGCAGGGTGCTTGAGAAACGCTCGCTTGGCGAAATCATCAAGCTGGAGAGAGATGACTTTAAGATTGGCGGCAAGAGCGCGGGCGCACGTGTCGACCTTGCATTCAAGGTGCCGTCAGATAAGGAAGCGGTTTTGCTGGAGTTCAAGCAGAACGTTGCGGTTGAAGTTCCGTCGTCGTCGCTGGCGAGCGAAGAGGCCGAACAGTTGCTGAACTCCTCCGGCGGGAAACCGGCGGCGGGCGGCAGTCGGACAGTTACCGGTCCGGGGGATCCGAACACATAGTCTGCTCGAATCAGGGTGTGGTTAAGGTCGCGGGGGTGTGCAAAGGCACAGGTTGCTGCAGCAAAGGAAAGGCTTGTTGCAGGTCAGGCGCACAGGGCGATATTTTCCAGGTCCAACTCCATCAGGTGCTCAAGGTAGGTGTCCAGATCTTCCACGGGAAACTGCGCCAGAAACTCCGGCTTTGCTCCCTTGTTGATTTCCATGATGCAGTCGATTATTTCCCTTTTGCTCATGACTCGCTCCGTTAGTGTCCAATAACAATGCCATCCGATTAAATTCGATATCGGGTCGGAAGCGTTTTTTCTTGAATGCCAAGGCGCAAAGCAGGCTATTGGGCGCCGTGTCGAAGTATACCATATAAAGGGCCGGGCAGTGGCGAGGCTACACTATATAGGCTGGCGCCGCACAAGTGTGCCGTCGGCGTCGTAAGAGTCCAATAATATCAGTAGTACCAGTTTGACGGGGTGTCGGAGGGGCGTGGATTTTTTTGGAAAAATTTTTATTTTTTTTAGAAAGACCGCATGAAGAGGCAACAGGTCGTTAATATGGTATGCAAACACGGCCGATATAATATCGACTCGCGTCGCAGCGGGCGGAACGGATGATTCCATGCAATCGAACGGAAACCATGACTGAACTCTCGGATAATATTTACAACGAAACGCTGCGTCAGGATGAGGCGAAGTTGAAGCTGTGGCGTTATGCGGGTCTGATGCTGACTTACCAGTGCCCGGCGGCGTGCGAGTTCTGTTACTACAATTGCGGTCCGGACAAATCGGGACTGATGTCGCCGGAGACGGCGCTTGCGGCATGGGAGTCGTTAGGGCGATTGGGCGGAAAGAATGCGAGAGTTCACATCACGGGCGGGGAGCCGTTTGTGTTTTTTGATCAGATGGTTGAGATCCTCACCGAAGCCCGGAAGGCGGGGCTGCCGGGTCCGGAGACGATAGAGACCAATGGATTCTGGGCGGGAGATGAAACGATTGTTCGCGATCGGCTGCATGCTCTCGACGAGGTGGGGATGGATCGATTGAAAATAAGCTGGGACCCGTTCCATGCCGAGTTTGTCGATGTCGAGCGGGTCAGAACATTGGCCCGGACGGCGAGGGAGGTGTTGGGTAATGATCGCGTTCTTGTTCGGTGGGAGAATTACTTACAGGAGCCTGTTATATCTCGGAGCGTCTCCGGGGCCGAGCGTGCGGAGGCGTACAGGCGTGCGGTGAAGGATTTTCCGTGTCGATTCACGGGCAGGGCGTCGGGCTATCTGGCGGGACTTGTCGCCGACAAACCGGTGGAATCGTTTGCCGGGGAAAACTGCAAGTCGGCGTTTCTGTCGGCCAAAGGGGTCCATATCGATCCGTATGGGAATGTGTTCAGCGGACTTTGCAGCGGTATTGTGGTCGGTAGAATACCGGAGGTTTCGCTGGAGGAGGTATGGAAGCGTTTTTCACCGCGACAAAGTGGTATTATTGAAGTTCTTTTTACGGAAGGGCCTTTCGGACTTTTGTCCGATGCGCAGGAGGCAGGGTATGAAAGGCAGGAGTTTTATGCGAGCAAATGCCATCTTTGTACGTGCCTGCGGCAGTTTTTCTTTGACAATCGAGTTTACAAAACCATAATTGGACCATGCGAATGTTATTCGCTGCAGTAAGAAGGTCCGCGGAGAGATGTCTGTGAGTGAGACAAGTCTGGATACGTTGTTCGGCCGAATAGTGCTGGAGCAAAGGCTGTGTACCGAATCGGAGCTGGAGCGCTGTCAGAAGGAATTAAAGGCGCGTTTGGAAGCAAATGAAGCTTCGACGGTGGAACAGCTTTTGCTGGAGTACGGTTTCATTACGGCGACACAGGCTGTGCGGCTGAAAGACAACATTAAGGAAAGCAAAGCCGCCGCCGGCAAGATCCCGGGGTATAGGGTAATGGGCAAGTTGGGCTCGGGCGCGATGGCGGTGGTGTATAAGGCCAAGCAGTTAAGCCTCGACCGTACGGTGGCGATCAAGGTATTGCCCCGTCGCTTCACGGAGAAGTCCGACTATGTCAAGCGTTTCTATAAAGAGGGTCGTATCGCCGCCAAGCTGAATCACAATAATATTGTGCAGGCGATTGACGTTGGCGAGGCGGGCGGTTTGTATTACTTTGTGATGGAGTACGTCGAGGGCAAGACACTTTACGACGATCTGTCCAAGGGCAAGATTTTCGACGAGGCCGAGGCCCTGGAGATTGTGATCCAGCTCGCCAGGGCGCTTGCGCACGCACATTCGCTCGGGATGATTCACCGGGATGTAAAGCCCAAGAACGTCATGATCAACAAAGAAGGCGTGGTCAAGCTGGCGGATATGGGTCTTGCCCGCGAGACATCGGATATTGAAGCGGCCAAGAACGAGCAGGGCAAGGCGTTCGGGACGCCGTACTATATTGCGCCGGAGCAGATTCGTGGCGAGGTGAATATTGACGGACGCGCTGATATCTATGCGCTTGGTGCGACGTTCTTTCACATGGTGGCGGGGCGCGTGCCGTTTGAGGCGTCGACTCCGGCGGAGGTGATGAGGAAGCATATCAAAGAGCCGCTTGTGCCGCCGGACCATATCAATACCTCGCTGTCGGCCGGGGTCGCCGAAGTTATCGAAGTGATGATGGCCAAGAAGAAAAAGGATCGCTACAACAACATGGAGGAATTGCTTATCGATCTGGAGGCGGTTCGCGACGGCAATCCGCCTTTGCGGGCTCGGCGGCGATTTAATATGGAAGGACTCGAAAGGCTCGAAGAGGGCGCCGCCGTGGAAGTGGAGACGGAGGAAATAAGCGTCTATGGCGAGGAGATCATTGCACGGTACCGGGTGTTTATAGTGATCCTGGGGGCGTTGGCGGCGGTGTTTGCAGTGGCCCTGTTCTTCAGTCTTGCCCGTGGCGGGGGATAAACAGTCTCGTGTCGAGCGGTGGAGCACATTTTACGGCAAAGGAACTGACCGCTGTTCTCGGCCAGTACGATATCGGCAAGGTTGACCAGACTCTTACACTTGCGACGGGGAATAAGCGATCTCCGAAGAAGATTGTCGTTACGGATCGCGGCAGGTTTTTGCTGAAGCGGAGGGCGAAAGGCAAGGGCGATATCTACCATGTTGGTTTTGCTCACAGCGTGCAGATGTTTCTGGCCAATTGCGGCTATCCGGTAGCCGGGGTGGTGGCGACGCGCGACGATAACACCGTGCTGAACATGGACGGGTACACCTACGAGATGTTTTGCTTTATGCCGGGAGGGCGTTTTGACGAGTCGGTGGCGGCGGTGTGCGACGCGGGGCGGCAGTTGGCGAAGATGCACGATCATTTCGTTGACTTTGTATGCGGCTGGCAACCGCTGAAGCGGACATATCACGATTCTTCTGCGGTTCGTGGTCATCTTGACAGGATTGGCGCCGAGCGTGGTCCGCACAAGCCGGGGCGGGGCTGGGCGCCGATCGCTCGCGAACTGAAATCTCTTTACGACACATCGAGCGAGACGGTCAACGGCCTGGGCTTTGCCGACTGGCCCGATCAGATCGTGCACGGCGACTGGCATCCGGGCAATATGCTGTTTGTCGACGGCAAGGTGTCCTGTGTGCTTGACTTCGACTCGGCGAAGATTGCGCCGGTTGTGACGGACCTGGCCAACGGGGCACTTCAGTTTTCAATAGTAGCCGGCCGGCCGAACCCGAAGGACTGGCCGGCTTATCTTGACGGACAGAAGCTGAACGCATTTGTCGCCGGATACAGGCAACTGCACGAACCTGGCGATGAGATGCTTCGGGCAATCGGCGATTTGATGATTGAGATTATGGTCGCCGAAGCAGTCATGCCGATTGCGGCGACGGGTTTTTTTGGTCATTTGTCGGGACTGGATTTTCTGGAAATGATCCTTCGCAAATGCCGGTGGATCGACGATAATCGCCAAACCGTTGACAAAGACATAATCGGGAAAGGATGAACCGCGATGGCGCGTGGAGCGACGAGCACGAAAACACGGATATTGCAGATGGCCCGGAATCTTTACAGCGCCCACGGCTGTGGAGGAACGACGTTAGAGGATATCCTGACGGCGGCGGGGATAACAAAAGGGGCGTTTTATCATTATTTCAAGAGCAAGGAATCGCTGTGTGAGACGATAATCGAGCAGGTTACCGCCGATTACCGGCAATTGGCGATGACGCTGGATGCCGATGCCGAGCCGATAGATCAGTTGCGTGAGATGGTCTCCAAACTTGGCAGGCTAAACGCCTCCGGCGAGTGGGTCAACTGTCGACTGATCCTTCGTCTGTCGGTGGATTCGCACGAATCGCAGCCGCAGGTTCAACGGAAGCTGCGTGATTTCTGGGAGTGGGAGACCGGTTTCTATGAGGATCTGGTCCGGCGATGCAGGGATGCCGGTCAGTTGAGCAGTCGATTGAGTGCGCAGACCCAGACGCGTTTGATCACAGCGGTTATGGCGGGGGCGATTACGTTAGAGAGGATTGCTCCTTCCCAGGAGAGCTTCGACAAGATTGTCGAGGCTGTCATCGACATGCTGCAGTGAGACTATAGACTATGCCCTATGGCAAGAAAAATGGCGTTGCGGGATTGATTCCACAACGCCATTGGTGTTTTTCGTGTTCTGCACAGGCTAAGGCACTTTGATTTTTATGTTTCTGTATGCCGCTTCGTTGCCGTGGTCCTGGAGGAGGATGAAGCCTTTTTTCAGGGTTCCGAAGTTTGCGATGTTTTTGAATTTGCTTTTTGCCCTGGCCTGCCGGAACTCGGGGCTCAGGCGGTTGTACTCCAGGACGAGTCGGTTGTTTAGCCAGTGCTGGACTTTTCCGTCTTTAGACACGATGAGTGCTGTGTTCCATTGGCCTGGCGGGTTGGGTTGGGCGCCCTTTGGGGCGAAAAGGTCGTAGGCTGAGGCTAATGATTTGTTGCTGCTGATGCCTCTGCCGGCGTCGTCGTATATCTGGTACTCGATACCGAGGGCGGAGCCCTTTTGGATGAGCAACTCTGGGATGACGAAATACTTGAGGCCGCTGTTGGCTTTGGGTGTGAGTTTGAAGTCGACTTTCAACTCGAAATTGGAGTACAGATCGCGGGTGATGATGTCGCCGCCTCTTCTTGATTCTGCGCCGTCGCCGGGATTTACGATGATCATGCCGTCGCGGATGGACCACCCGTATTCGGGGAATTTGTCAGCCCGGGACGAACGCCAGCCTTTGGAGGTTTTGCCGTCGAAGAGCAGTTTCCAGCCGTCGGCCTTTTCCAGGTCGGTGAGCGTGTTGGGTACTTTGGCGGTTTCATTAAGCGGCACGATCCAGACGTTGCGGAACTTGACTTCGTTGCCGTGGTCCTGCAGGAGGATAGGTCCTGCGGTCGGTCCTTCGGGTCGGCCTGCACCTGTCTTGTTGGGGATTGAAAAGTCGTTATGGATCAGGACGCCGTTTTGATAGACGGTGATTCTCGCGTTTTTGATTTTCTTGTCTCCCTGCCATTTCGCCGCAGTGAACTGCAGGTCATAATATTGCCACTGGCCGGGTTTCTTGCATGCGTTCTTGTCCGGCGGCTGGGTCTTGTACATTGCGCCGCAATCGTTGTATTTCGACTCGAGGCCGTATGAATCGAGTATCTGGAGTTCGTAGCGTCTCTGGATATAGATGCCGGAGTTGCCCCGGCCCTGGCCTTTGGCGTCGGGCATAAACGGCACGTTGAACTCAATGTGCATTCGAAAATCGCGAAAATCGCGGCGGGTTGTGATGCTGCCGGTGCGGGGAACGATCTGCATGTAGCCGTCGACGATCTTCCAGCCTATTTTCTTGTCGGCGCCGGCGGTCCATTGGGAGAAGCCGGCACCGTCAAAAAGGACTATCGCGTCCCTGGCTGGTTTTGCGCCGAGGGCGGTGTTCAGTGCGGCAATGGAAATGCCGGGGAGAATTAGAATTAAGAGAATGATTGTGAGGTTGCTTTTGAGGGTCTTCATCGTTTCCTCTCTTTCATTTTTTTTGGTTCATCGGTGGGGCAAGCCCCAGCCTGCATTGACAAGAAAATGGGGCCCGGGCTTTTTTGGCGCGGACCCCTTTGTTGCTCTTGTCTTACTTATACCTTGTCCGGCACGATGTATGGTTTTCTGTACTTGCGTGTCAGGAGGGTATCTGCTTCTTTGTCGTTTACGAACTTTTCCTTCTTGCCGTCGAAGATAAGCTCTCGGCCGGTGCGATAGGAAGCATTCGCCAGATGGGGCAGACAGGTTGACATGAAGCCCACTTCGACATCGCATGTGAGCATCTTGCGATCATTGGCATGAAGTGCTGTGATGAAGTTGCCAAAATGTCCGCTTCCGCCTGCGCCTGTGAGGTTCATGGGATCGGCAAATTCTTCCGCCTGCTGTGAACTCGGTCCCGGGGTGTTTTTTCGACCCATGTATGTCTTCCAACTGCTGCCGTTTAAGTGCATCCAGCCTTCGGTTCCGAGGAAGATGTTGCCAATTTTGATGTCGTCTTCGGCGTTGGTATAGAGGCCTCGCGTTCCGAACTCAAGCATCGTACCGTCGGCATACTCGAACTGTGACGTCTGGGTGTTGGGTGTTTCCTGCGAGCAGACATCGCCAAACTTGTAGTAGCCGCCGAATGAGTTGATTTTGACGGGGTGGACGGTTTGTCCCAGACCCCAGCGTGCGATATCGAACTGATGCGGTCCCTGGTTTCCGGTGTCGCCGTTTCCGGTAGCCCAATGCCAGTGCCAGTTGTAGTGGAACTTGCCTTCGTTAAAGTGGTACATCGGTGCTGGTCCGACCCAGAGGTCCCAGTGTACGCCCTTGGGGACGGGGGAATCGGGGAACTTGCCGAACGAATCACGCGGCTTGAAGCACAGGCCCCTTGCCATGTAGACCTTTCCGATACCGCCGTCGTGTAGGAATTTCATGGCGGCGCGGACGTTCTTGATGCTGCGGTTCTGGAAGCCGACTTCGACAATACGTTTGTATTTCCGTGCGGCCTCGATCATCTTTCGACCTTCGAAGATGTTGTGCGAGCAGGGTTTCTCGCAATAGACGTGCTTTCCGGCCTGGCAGGCCCAAATAGTCGCCAGTGCGTGCCAGTGGTTTGGTGTGGCGATGGAGACGGCGTCGATATCTTTCATGTCGAAAATCTTGCGCAGGTCGTACTCGGTCTTGGGTTTATAGCCGAAATTCTTCTCAACTTCTTTCGCTCTTTTGTTGAGGACGCTCTCGTCAATATCGCACAGAGCGGCAATTTTGACACCGGGGATCTTTCCGAAACTGCCAATGTGGTTGTTGCCACGGCCGCGAATGCCGATTACAGCCATGTTGATGCGATCATTGGCGCCGAGAACCTTACCCGTGCCCATAGTTGTCAATGCGCCTGTGGCGACGACGCCGCCGGCGATTTTCGAGCCACGGGACAAAAATTCCCTTCGAGAGATTGCTTTTCTTCCGGAAGACATTTCTTCCTCCTTTGAACTAAACATAATCTTGTGGTTTCACATTTAGGGTCGGCCACAGCCGCCCAGGGAATTACATACCCAGAATACAAACCCTCATATTAGTAAACCTTGTCGGGATTGTCAAGGGCAATTTTTCCGTTTGGGCCTATTATTCGACCGGATTGGTTTGCCGTCCGACTGTGCTTTACAGCCTGACAGACGGTCTGAGAGGCCAATTTATTGCTTGACAAGGATGTTTTTTTGCCGGATACTGTATCCAAGCGGCGATTGACAGCTTGTTTTGCATGTGTAATACCCATCAATGTGATGGTGAGCAGGTTGAAATTCCTTGTTTTTGTTTTGGAAAGAGAGGAAGGCGAAATGGAGCAGAACCATACCAGAAGGCAATTCTTACGGGCGGCGGGTATCGGGGCGGCGGCATCACTTGCGCCTGCATCGGGCACATTTGGACAGACAAGGACACCCGCCACGAGGTCCTTTACGACACGGACGAGAACAACAACGGCAAGGCCGATTCCACGGATGCAGAAGAGGCAGTTTGAATTGGGGATTACGTCCTATTCCCTGCGAAAATTCAGCCTGGACGATGCGATTGCGATGACCAAACGCTTAGGTTTGACCAATATTGCTTTGAAGAGTATGCATCTGCCGCTTAACAGCAGTCCCGAGCAGATCACGGCCGTGGTGGACAAGGTTAAAAAGGCCGGGCTCAACCTGTATGGCTGCGGGGTGGTCTATATGAAGAACGCCGACCAGGTCAATCAGGCGTTTGAGTATGCAAAGGCGGCGGGGATGAAGACTATAATCGGTGCTCCTGTGCCCGAACTGTTAGGGCTGGTTGACAGGAAGGTCAAGGAATACGATATTCAGGTTGCGATTCATAACCACGGGCCGGGCGACAACGTTTACCCGACGCCGACAAGCATTATTGAGAAGATAAAGAATCTTGACAGGCGCATCGGTCTGTGTATGGATATAGGGCATACTGTTCGTATCGGCGAGGATCCGAGCAAGGACGCCATTCAATATGCGTCGCGGCTGCTGGACGTGCACATGAAGGATGTCACGTCCGCCAGTGCGAAAGGGCATGGAGTCGAGGTCGGTCGCGGGGTAATCGATATTCCGGGCTTCATCCGGACGCTGATACGGACGGGATACAAGGGGTATGTGTCGTTTGAGTACGAGAAAGATTCCGGCGATCCGTTAGTGGGCCTTGCCGAGTCCGTCGGGTATGTCAAGGGCGTGACGGCCGCCATCGAGAGCCCGTCATTTCTGAGGCCGACGCCTGCGAGGAGATAGAACCTGTAATTATTTTAAGTGAGGGTATTGACGATGAAGCGATTATATTGCTTGGTTTTGGCGATGTTTGTGGTGGTGGCGTGTTCGGTTCAGGCTGTGGGGGCAAAACAGCCAAAGGAAAAGGTCTTTCGGTTGGGGATGATTGGGTTGGATACCTCGCATGTGATCGCTTTTACCAAAGAACTCAACAATCCGAAGAACAACTATCCATGTCGGGTGGTCGCCGGTTTCCCCGGCGGCTCGCCGGATGTTGTCAGTTCGGCGACGCGTGTGGACAAGTATACGGCTCAATTGCGCGACGAATTCGGACTGGAGATAGTGGACTCCATTGAAGAGTTGTGCCGAAAGGTCGACGGTATTCTGCTGGAGAGTGTTGACGGTCGTCCGCATCTGGCGCAGGCAAGGCCGGTGATTGCGGCGAAGAAACCGTTGTTTATCGACAAGCCGATGGCGGGCAGTCTTGCCGATGTGATCGAGATATTCCGCCTGGCTAAGGAAGCCAACGTCCCGTGCTGGTCGAGTTCGTCGCTGCGTTTTTCCCCGGGTATTATCGGGATGCGAAACAGTAAGGAAGCGGGAGAGGTTTTGGGGTGTGATGCGTTCAGTCCATGCTCGCTGGAGCCTCACCATCCGGATCTGTACTGGTATGGTGTGCACGGTGTTGAGATATTGTTTACGATCATGGGGCCGGGCTGTGAGACGGTAAGACGTGTGCAGACCGACGGCGTCGAGCATGTCGTGGGAGTCTGGAAAGGCGGGCGCGTCGGAACGTTTCGGGGCTTAAAGAGCGGCAAGAGGGATTACGGAGCGATGGTGTACGGATCGAAGGGGATCGCTCGGAGCGGTCGGTATTCGGGCTACGGCGATTTGGTCAGGGAGATTGTCAAGTTTTTCGAGACGGGCAGGACGCCCGTGCCTGCTGAGGAAACAATCGAGATATTCGCGTTTATGACCGCCGCCGACGAGTCCAAGGCTAAAGGAGGCCAGGCGGTATCGATCAAAACCGTTATCGACGAAGCAAAGAAGAAATACCGGCGTGCTGCCGCAAAAAAAGGCTGATATATGAAATGCAATTTGACGGATATTTTCAATTTAAGAAAGGATTTTACAATGGTAAGGAAACTCTTGTTGACAGTTTTGTTGGTCGCATTGACGATAATGTCATCTTCGTGCCTTGAGCTTGAAATGGGTGGCGGCGGGAGTCAGTTCACCGGGGCCAAAGGCGAGGTGAAGATTATGACGCTGGATCCCGGTCATTTTCATGCGGCGCTGGTGCAGAAGGTGATGTATGACCAGGTTTCGCCGACGGTTTATGTTTATGCGCCTAAGGGGCCGGACGTCGTGGATCATCTCAAACGCATCGAGGGTTTCAACACCCGTTCGGACAATCCGACCGACTGGCGAGAGGTGGTTTATACCGGCGATGACTTCCTGGAAAAGATGTTAGCTGAAAGGCCGGGCAATGTGGTGGTGCTTTCGGGCAATAACAAGAAGAAGACCAGGTACATAAAGGCATGTGTGGACGCGGGTCTCAACGTTTTTGCGGACAAGCCGATGTGTATCACGCCGGAGGATTTCGAGTTGTTGAAGGAGGCGTTTGTGTCGGCGAAGGAGCACGGCGTGCTGATCTACGATATAATGACGGAGAGGTCGGAGATTACGACTATCCTTCAGAAGGAACTGTCGCAGGTCAAGGGCGTATTCGGCAAACTGCAAAAGGGCACACCCGATGATCCGGCGGTTGTCCAGGAAAGCGTGCATCACTTTTTCAAGTATGTCTCGGGCAATCCGATCAAGAGGCCGGGCTGGTATTTTGACACTACGCAGCAGGGTGAGGGTATCGTGGATGTTACGACGCACCTGGTTGATCTTGCGATGTGGGGCGCCCTGCCGGGCGAGGTGATCGATTATGCCGATGACATCGAGATTCTAAAGACCAAGCGCTGGCCGACGATGATCACTTTGGAGCAATACCAGAAGGTTACGAGGCTGGACGATTTTCCGCCTTACCTCAAAGAGCGTCTCGACGACAACGGGGTGCTGCCCTGCTATGCCAACGGCGAGACAACATATTCGGCCAAAGGCATTAACATGAGGGTCTCTGTGACGTGGAATTATCAGGCGCCGGAGGGGACCAAGGACACTCACTATTCGATCATGAAGGGTTCCAAATGCAGCCTGGTCGTTCGGCAGGGCGCCGAGCAAAACTACAGGACCGAGCTTTATGTCGAGCCGGTAGAGGGCATCAGGGCAGGCGTTTTTGCGAAATCACTGGTTAAGGCGGTGGATAAACTTCAGGGGAAGTATCCGGGCGTGAAGCTCGATAAGCTAAACGGCGCGTGGCATATTGAAATACCCGACAAATATCGGATCGGGCATGAGGCGCATTTCGGTGAGGTTACCAAGCGGTACCTGCAGTATCTGGTCGACGGCAAACTGCCGAACTGGGAAGAGCCGAACATGATCGCGAAGTACTATACGAATACGACGGCTCTGAAAATGGCAAGTGAAAAGTAAGGAGATTGACGATGAAGAGTAATTATTGTGCAGCCGCCCTGGCGGTGGTTTTCCTGGCCTGTGCCGTCGGCTGCGATGCCGCGGCGAAGAAAGTGGAGTTTGTAAAGGGCGCCGACAAGGTCGATGTTGTTATCGGCGGCAAGCCTTTTACGAGTTATATGTTCAGCGACAAGCTCACCAAGCCTGTGCTTTATCCGGTGCAGACTCCCTCCGGCATCAAGGTGAACCGGGGGTTCCCATTCGAGGAGATCGAAGGCGAGGCGACGGACCATCCGCATCACGTGGGGATATTCTTTACTTACGATGCGGTCAACGACGACGGGTTCTGGAACAATACGAAATCGCCGCCGCAGGTCAAGCATGTAAAGGTTGCTAAGATGCAGCCGGGCAGCGGCAGGGGCGAGTTGTGTACGGTCATGCACTGGACGGGCAAAAGCGATGTGCTTCTTGAAGAAAAGCGGAAGATGGTCTTTACGGCGGGCGAGGGTTGGAATGCGATCGATTTTTCGATTGACCTGACGGCCATGGGCAAGAAGGTCAAGTTCGGCGATACGAAAGAGGGTATGTTTGCGATTCGCACCGCCCAGTGGCTGCGGGAAAAGGACGGCACGGGCAGGTATTTCAGTTCCAACGGCGACAAAACGGCCGGGAACATCTGGGGCAAGCGCGCCCGGTGGGTGGCGCTTGAGGGCGAAAAAGACGGCAAAAAGGTCGGCATAGCGATCCTGAACTATCCAAAGAGCGTGAACTATCCGACCTACTGGCATGCCCGCAACTACGGCTTGTTCGCTGCAAATCCGTTAGGCCAGCTTGTATTTCAGAAATCGAAAAAGGTGGAGAACCCGAAACCCCTGGGCCTGACCCTGGAGCCGGGCGAAACGGCACACTTCAATTTCTACATAATAATCTATGACGGATCAAAAACTCCGGAGCAACTGGAAAAACTTTTTTCAAAGCATCCGAAGTAGACCCTACAGAATTGTAAATCCCCGCGAGTGGAGTTTTGCGGTTACTGGTGGGCTAATCCCGGCGCGCCGGGACACCCTACTGATTACTTACCCGCGCACAAACGGGAATTGGCAATCGTATGCAGTATTTGCCGCGCCATGCTGAGCGTTTGGAATCAAGGCGCGGCAAATACCGGCGGGGGTTACTGTGTAAACACGCCCAGCTTGTCATATTCAGCGGCAAGGCCCGCAATACCATTGCAAAAACGGTTTATTCCGGTATAATACCCTTTTGATTTTCAGTGGCAGGAAAAATGTGGCAGTTTGAGTTGAACAATATAGATGACCTGAAACGTCTGGGCCAGCGGCTCGGCTCGCCGGTTGATGCGATTGAGGACGTTTCCATACTTGCAGAGCCGGTCCGGGTGGGTAATCTGGTATTGCCGAACTCGTTGGCGGTGCATCCGATGGAGGGCGCTGACGGCGATTCTGCGGGCCGTCCGGAACAATTGACATTTCGGCGATACGAGCGGTTTGCGGCAGGCGGGGCGGGGCTGATATGGGCAGAGGCGATCGCGGTTGCCGCTGACGGCAGGGCCAACCCGCGACAACTCTGGCTGAATTCTGACAGCAAAGACCGATTCGCGACGCTGATCGGGCGCACCCGCCATGCGGCCAAATGCAACGGCGCGGACCATAATCCGGTGATCGTCGCACAGCTTACGCATTCGGGTCGATACAGCAAGCCCAGCGGAGTCGCACATCCTTTGATCGGCCAGCGCGATCCGTATCGCGATCCGCTTGTCCCTCAAGCGGCGCCTGACAAAACCGCAGCGAGTAAGCTGCCGCCCGACTGGCCTGTGGTTACGGATGACTACCTCGGTAAGCTCGTGGAGGCTTATGTGGTGGCGGCGAGGATTGCGTTTGAGGTGGGTTTTGACGCGGTGGATATCAAGTCGTGCCACGGCTATCTGATTAACGAGTTGTTGGCGTGCCGCCGGCGCCAAGGCAAGTACGGCGGGTCGTTTGAAAACCGGACGCGGTTTCTGCTGGAGGTGATAGATCGCATCGGCAAGGAGTTGGGCGACGACAAACCCGTCTTTGCAAGGCTGGGGATATACGATGCGATTCCGTACCCTTTCGGCTGGGGGGTGGACGAAAACGATTACCGAAAGCCCGATCTTACCGAGCCGAAGAAGCTGATCGGGCTCTTGCAGCAGCACGGCGTAAAGATGATAAATGTTACGATTGCCAATCCGTATTACAATCCGCATTTTGGCCGGCCTTTCAACGAGCCGATTGCCGGCGGATACGAGTCGCCGGAACATCCGCTGATCGGGGTGAGTCGGTTGATTAATCTGGGAGGCGAGATACAGCAGGCGTTTGGCGAAATGGCGATTGTCGGTACGGGGTATAGCTGGCTTCGGACGCTGATGCCGAATGTGGCGGCGGCCGTCAAAGCTAACGGCAAGGCGACAGTCATCGGTGCGGGTCGACTTGCGTTTGCGTATCCTGATTTTGCCCGCGATATTCTCGGCAAGGGCGCACTTGCACCTGAAAAAGTGTGTGTTGGCTGCAGTGCGTGCACGCAGATCATGCGTGACAGCGGTCGAACGGGCTGCGTGATTCGCGACAACAAGGTTTACGGTCCGATCTTTCGC
>JAGHBX010000367.1 GCA_021160785.1 Planctomycetota bacterium
CACCTCCCGCTGTGCATCACTATCCCGGCACATTGGATGGGCTGCTGGAGATGGATGTCCCCAATCCCGAGGCCGACGGGCTGATGCCCGCTATCCTGCGGCGGTACGAGACCGCAGCGCCCGCACTTGCCAAGGCAGATCTTTCGCCGCGAATGGCCGCATGCAGGGGACCCCTTGCGATCGCTTCGCATCTGTTGGGTGTAACTGAGTTTCTCATGGCGACACAGATGGAGGCCGATAATTGTCTGGCGCTGCTGGATAAGGTTACGCAGTTGTGTATCGACTGGCTGCAGTGTCAGCTAAAAAGGATGGACGGCGCAATCGGTGTGCTGGTTCTTGACGATGTCGTCGGCATGATGAGTCCGACTGATATGGAGAAATTCGCCCTGCCGTACCTTCGCCGCATCTTCGATGCCTTCGGTGATCTGATCCATATTTATCACAACGACACGCCGAACGCTAACATGCTCAGCGGCCTTGCAACAATCGGCATGGACGTCTTCAACTTCAGCCACGAAGTCGACATCGCCAAGGCACGCGCCGACCTCGGTCCGGAGGTTGTCTTAATGGGCAACATCCCGCCGCTGGATGTGATGGTTCGCGGAACAACCGACGACGTGAAAAAAGCAACTCAGCAACTGCTCGACAAAGCGGACCGTTATGGCCCGATCCTCATCTCACCCGGCGGCGGAGTCTCACCGGGCACACCAATAGAAAACCTCCAGGCGATGCTCGAGGTCGTTAACGGCTAATCGCATTCCATTGGGAAGTAGTTTTTGGCGTTGTTGTAGCAGATGTCTTCTACCATTTGGCCCAGGAGCTTCATGTCGCGGGGCAGTTCGCCGTTTTCTACGTCGCTGCCGATGATGTTGCAGAGGATTCGGCGGAAGTATTCGTGTCGGGGGTAGGACAAAAAGCTCCTTGAATCGGTCAACATGCCGACGAATCTGCTCAAAAGCCCCATGTTGCTCACTGTGTTGATCTGGCTGATCATGCCGTCCTTCTGGTCCATGAACCACCACCCCGAGCCAAACTGCATCTTGCCGGGCGTCGAGCCGTCCTGGAAGTTGCCGATCATCGTCGCCATTATCGCGTTGTCGCGCGGGTTGAGATTGTACAGAATGGTCTTGGCCAGCTTGTCCTGCGAGTCGAGCCGGTCGAGGAATCTCGACAGCGGCGCCGCGGTAAGATAGTCGCCGATGGAGTCAAAGCCGGTGTCCGGACCGATTGCCTTGAAGAAGCGGGTGTTGTTGTTTCGCATGGCGCCGACATGAAGCTGCTGGACCCAGCCTTTTTCATGGTCCATCAGGGCGAACTCGACCATCATGGCCGATTTGAACTTGCCGACCTCGACGGCATTCAGGGCCTTGCCGGAACGAATCCTCTCGAAGATAAGGGTGATTTCTCTTGCGGTGTAGTCGTCGGCGAAGGCCGCCTCCAGGCCGTGGTCGCTGAGACGACAGCCGTTGGCGTGGAACTCATCGTGTCGTTTGCGAAGGGCGATCAGGTAAGAATGGTAATCGGCGACATAGACATCGGCGATTTCCTGCAGCCTGTCGATCCAGGCGTTGAGCAGCGAAGCATTCTCGGCGGCCATCGCCTTGTCCGGCCGCCACGCGGTATGGACCTTGATCTCAAAGCCATCGTCGCGAATTTTGGCGTGATGTTCGAGACTGTCAAGCGGGTCCTCCGTCGTGCATATGAGTTTGACATTCATCTTCCGCATGATATTGCGCACGCTGAATTCCGGCGTGGTGAGCATTTCGTTGCAGGCGTCGTAGATTTCCTTCGCCGTATCCGGACCGAGCAGCTTTGTAATGCCGAAGGGCCGTTTCAACTCCAGGTGCGTCCAGTGATACAGCGGATTCCGCAGGCAGGCGGGTACGGTCGCCGCCCACTGCTCGAATTTCTCCCAGTCGCTCGCATCCCCGGTGCAGTATCGCTCCGCGACGCCGTTTGTGCGCATGGCGCGCCATTTGTAGTGGTCGCCGGCCAGCCAGACCTGCGACATATTCTCGAACTGCCGGTCATCGGCAATCTCAGCGGCGATTACATGGCAGTGGTAATCGTAAATCGGCAGCCCGGCGGCGCGCTCATGGTAAAGAACCCGCGCCGTTTCGTTCTGCAGCAGAAAATCCTCAGACATAAACTCCGGCATTATCCATTCTCCAAAATAATAATGATAAAAGTGCCGGACATCATAACGGGTGTTGGCGGCCGCGTCAAGGGCTGACGCGCGAACTTATTCGACTATTACCGCGGTTCCGTAGGCTAAGATTTCTGCGGCGCTTGTCATTACCATTGAGGTGGCGAATCGCATCTGTATGACGGCGTTTGCTCCCTTGCCCTGGGCTTCTTCGACCATGCGGTCGAGCGCCTGCTCGCGAGACTCCGCCATCATCTTGGTGTAATTGCTGATTTCACCGCCGACGATGTTCTTTAAGCCGGCCATGATGTCGTTGCCGATGTGGCGGGCGCGGATCGTATTGCCCCTGACCAGACCAAGGGTCTTGACGATCTTCTTGCTTTCGATGGTATCTGTTGTGGTAAGCAGCATTTTTATCTCCTGACATCTTTGTAACGGTCTTTGCTCCAGAAATGCAGCCTCTCGCGGGCGGCGGATACGAACAGTATGGCTAATCCTGCGATCAACGCGATCAAACCTGCCTTAAGGCCGAAGCCGATCGTGGGGTCTTTGACGATATCCTCGATCATTTTGAACCCGCCGTAGATCAACAGCAGTATCGCCGAAATGCCGAACAGAATCCAGCCGATACCTCTCTCCATGCGGTTGTAAATATTGCCCCAGTACTCCCGCCATATCTTATCCTCGGGTTCCAACAGCGTTACGTCGTCGGTTATGGCCTTTAGCTTCTTGAACTCTTCCAGTTCCTGGCGGCAATCGCTGCAATCGGTCAGGTGCTGCTTGAACTTGATTCGCTGCTCGTCCGACAGTTCGTCGTCGAGATAGCCCATCATCAGGTCCTTGTACTTGTTACAGGTCATTGTGCTGACCTCCTTTCTCGGTTTCCAGTATTTCTTTGAGATTCTTGCGTGCGTGATATAATCGGCTCATGACCGTCCCCGTACTGCAGAAGAGATTTTCGGCGATCTGTTGATAGGGCATGTCGCGGAAATGGCGAAGTATAATGACTTCGCGGTGCTTTTCGCTGAGTTGGCCGATCGCTTTCCACACGCAATCCTTCATTTCGTTTCTGTCGGCTACGACCTCCGGCTGGAACCAGTCGCCGGGTGCGGCAGTGAATTCCTGACCCTCGACCTCGGGCAGCCGACTGGTCTGCCGCAGGCGCCTTTTTCTCAAATGACTAAAGCACAGGTTTCTCAATATCTGATAGAACCATGGGAAGAATTTCCGCCCCGCCTTCAGGTGCTTGATGTTCTTGAACGCCCGGTAAAACGCCTCCTGCGACAGTTCCAATGCGTCATCGCGGCTGCCCACCAAGCCAAGGGCGATATTGTACGAGTCCTTCATATAGCACTTGACCACGGATTCGAAGGCTTCGCGCGAGCCGCGTCTGCACCTTTGCAGGATAGATAACTCATCTTCAATCAGCCTTGCCGGCATACCTTCTCTCCACATCAGGTCCATTCCAGTCAGGGTGGCGATTCTGTCGCCTGCACCCTAATATACACCATGGCAAGGTGATTTATTCAAAAGAAAATGTCTTTTTTGTATGTGAAAACGATGTCGCTGTTTCCGTCATCGTTGCTGTTGGCGGCGCGGCTGAGTTCGTAAATGTAGATAAAATAGGCCATCACCGATTGGGCATCTTCCAGCGACTGGGCCTTTCTGAAGATCAGCGAATCCGAGGTGGCTTGGTGTATCTGGAAAATCTCCCGATCTTTCGTACTGCAGATACCCACGCACCACTCCTGATACCGCCCTCCATAACCTTTGATATGCTTATGGATGCTGCTAATAATACCATGTCTTGTCTCAAGCATTTCCATATTTCCCAGAAAACCCGGTTCTTCTTGCAAAAACTCCCTTTTTGGCCAAGGATACGTGTCCTGATGATGAATTATGACATTGCGCAGACACTCTACTATCTATTAGTGCAGAGTTTCACGGAAAACGTGATGCGCTTTTTTCCAATTTTTGCATTTTTTTTACTTTTCCTGGCTGTCCACAGCGTCGTCGGTCCCTTTTGCAGGGCTCAGCCGATACTCATCCAAGACCATAATTCTTGTCGAATAGCAAAAGGATTTGACACGAAGTGACAACAGCATGGCACTGGGGAAGCAGATTTTGCGTTTGAGGGCGGATTGTACGCAAAAAAAGCCCCGCAAGACGATATTTGCGGGGCTCGCGTTTTTTTCGACAGGGTGTTGAGAACACTCTATGCGATGTACGTTGACGCCGCGGTTGTGCCTCCTCTGCCGGTCCAGTTGGTGTGGAAGAACTCGCCCCTGGGCTTGTCCAGGCGCTCGTATGTGTGGGCGCCGAAGTAATCGCGCTGGGCCTGGAGGAGGTTGGCGGGCAGCCTTTCAGCGCGATATCCGTCGAAGAACGCCAAAGCCGAACTCGTCGCCGGCATTGGAATGCCCATGGCGACGGAGGCGGTGACTACTTTTCGCCATGAATTCTGGGCGCTGCCGACGGCGTTGGCGAAGAATGGATCGATCAGGAGGTTTTCCAATTCGGGATTCTTGTCGAACGCTTCCTTGATCTTACCCAAAAAGGCCGAGCGGATGATGCAGCCGCCGCGCCACATAAGGGCGACGCCGCCATAATTGAGGTTCCACTTGTGTTCCTGGGCGGCGGCCCGCATGAGTTGATAGCCTTGAGCATAACTGATGATTTTGGAGGCATAGAGCGCCTGTCTCAGGTCATTGACAAAGGTCTGCTTGTCGCCCTTGAACTTGATCATCGGGCCGCTGAGAATCTTCGACGCACGCACACGCTGGTCTTTTATCGCCGAGAGGCATCTGGCAAAGACCGCCTCGCCGATCAGTGTCAGGGGTTGTCCGAGATCGAGTGCGGCGATGCCGGTCCACTTGCCGGTTCCCTTCTGTCCGGCCGTATCGAGGATGAGGTCGATGACGGCGTTTCCGTCTTCGTCCTTATATCCTAAAATATCCCGCGTGATTTCAATCAGGTATGAATTCAGTTCACCGGCATTCCACTCGGAGAATACCTCATGCATCTGCTCGTTGCTCATGCCCAGGCCGGCTTTCATCATCTGGTAGGTTTCGCAGATCATCTGCATGTCGCCGTACTCGATGCCGTTGTGGACCATCTTGACGAAGTGGCCTGCGCCGCCTTCTCCGATCCAGTCGCAGCAGGGCTCGCCTGCATCAGTTTGGGCGGAGCATTTCTGGAAGATGGGTTTTATATGTTCCCATGCGGCGCCACTGCCGCCGGGCATAAGCGACGGTCCTTTAAGCGCTCCTTCTTCACCGCCCGATACACCCGTTCCGATATACAGCTTGCCCTTGCTTTCGACATACTCACACCGGCGGATCGTGTCGGGAAAATGCGAATTGCCGCCGTCTATGATTATATCGCCGTCTTCCAGCAGCGGCAGTATCTGCTCGATAATTGCATCCACCGCGGGACCGGCCTTTACCAGAAGCATCGCTTTGCGGGGCCGCTTGAGGCTTTTGACAAACTCCTCGATCGAATGACAACCGATGATATTTTTACCTTTGGCGCGGCCTTGGATGAAAGCATCGACCTTCGAGACCGTGCGGTTGAAACAGGCAACCGTAAAGCCCTTGCTTTCCATATTGAGAATGAAGTTCTCTCCCATTACCGCCAGGCCCACGAGGCCTATATCCGCTTGTGACATTTTACTTACTCCCTAACAAATTCAATTTGTTAACCCGACGAAGCCGGGACCAGAATATTTTGCCACAGAGGACACAGAGTTCACAGAGAGTAAAATGATTATTAATAAACTCTGTAGCCTCTGTGCTCTCTGTGGCTAATTTTAGTTTTTATCTTTTTTGTTCTTTCGGAATGCTCGGTATGTACCCGCTTTTCAAACGGTGCAGCAGTTCGCCGGCATGATGCACGACGAGCATCCCCTGGTCAGCTTTGTTTTCGTAATCGCCGATATTTATCTCATCGGGATTCATGTATCCCAGATTCACTTTTTTGCAGCGTTCTTGGGAAATCTGCGTGGCGAGAATCACATTGACCCTCGGTTTTTCGATGCCGTCGACGAATGTTCCGATGCCCTTGACGTGGGTGGAATGGGCGGTTACGCCGCGGGGGAAGTCCTTGAATTTGTCCCATTGCTTGAGGAAATAGTCCCGAGTGTGATAGCCGATCTCATCCAGTATTTTGCCGTGGGTGTAGCTGATCTCGGTGATGTGCGGAGCGTAGATGATCAATGTTCCGCCGTCGGCGACAACCGGTTCGAGCTTGTACATGACCTTGCCCGCCGTCCAGATATCGTCGTACATCTCCGGCGCGATGCCGAGTATCGTTTTGTATGGTTTCTCGACGTAGATGATGTGCACCTGTTCGGAAAGATCGGCTGCCTTTTCCCACGCCTGGCGGACGTCGCCGATATAGAGGCCTTTGAGTTGATCGTTCACGGCAACGACGGCAAAGAGCTTTCGCGGCACGTCGATGAAAGATGCGGCCTTTTCGACGACTTTTCTGGTGGGGGTCCACTTGTTGCCGTTTACCCACGGGTTGGTGATGACGGCGCCGAGCCAGTGGAAAAAGTTGATGATCTCGGCGCCGGCGATTCCGGGAAAAACGTACTTATGCCCGCCCGAAAAGCCCACTACCTCGTGCGGAAAGACAGGGCCTAATATGAAGAACTCATCGTAGTCGAAGATGAGCTTGTTGATCCTGACATCGACTTCTTCGGCGAACAGGCCGTCGCTTATTTCGCTTATTTCGTCGGCGGTGATCCTGCCGATTGTGGTGAAGGTATCGGGATTGTCCCATTCGTGATTGAAGAACTTAACCGACCGGTACTTGCCCTTGCGCTCCTTGAGAGAGATCGAAAGCCGCGTACAAATCTGCTCGACAGTCATCGGCTGATGCGTCCCCAGCGCCACAAGCACATCCAGCGCCGCGGCCTTACCCCCGATGGCGTCGAAGATCATCTTGAAGACCTCGCCTATGGGCCCGGAGCGGGTATTGTCCGGCACGATCAGCAGCAGCCGCTTTGACGTATAGTCATTCTGCGCAAAGAACTCTCCGACCGCATTAGCGGCCTGGGCCATCTCGACCTGACCGTCTTTATTTTCTCTCGATATCACCAAACTAACCGTCCTCTAACTCAATTTCACACACTTCTGCTCGTGGGCGGATTCGTATATCGCCACTATCAACTCGACCGCCTTTCGAGCCTCGTGTCCATTTATACAGAATTCTTCGCCGGTTTCAAGTGAATCTATGAAAGCTTTGAAATTTCTCGTGTGGTTTTCGTAATCGATAGCCGCCGGGTCCGCTACTCCGCCGCCGCCTGAGATCTCACCGAACTTAGCTCGAATCTGCTCGTCTTCTGCGGTTTCCTCGGCAAACTGCCAGACGGTGAAGCTGTCTTCGAGATAGACGACGGCGCCTTTTGTGCCGGTTATCTCGAATCTGCGGAACTGGCCCGGCCATGATGCGGTCGTGCCGTAAATGATCCCGACAGCGCCGCTGGTGAACCGCAGACTGACGACCGCCGTATCTTCCGTCTCGATCTGCGGATGGCCGAGGTTATGTGCGTAGGCCTGGACGCTTTCGACCGGGCACATGAGGTCGCAGAGCAGATCGATCATGTGGATGGACTGGTTCATTAATGCCCCGCCGCCATCGAGTTTCCACGTGCCGTGCCACGAATCTTTGTAGTACTCGTC
>JAGHBX010000073.1 GCA_021160785.1 Planctomycetota bacterium
GTGTAATTGAAAACACAAGAACCTCAACCTGTCAAAGGATTGCCTGACCCTCGGACTCCGAATCCTATGTTCATTACAGTTACCATACAGACATATAATAACGCCGAAACGTTGAGCTTGACATTAAAGAGTTTGCGCACCTTGCACCGCCCACCTGCAACTGATTACGAAATTCTTATTATTGACAACAACAGTTCCGACACCACATCGGAAATAGTAAGAAGGCACGCCGAATCGCATCTGCCGCAAATAAGATACATCTTCGAGCCCCAACAAGGACTCAGTTGCGCCCGTAATCGCGCTTTGAAAGAAGCCCGCGGCCAGGTAGTCTGTTTTCTCGATGACGACGTCATAGTCGACTCCCAATGGCTGATCGCCGTATCCACTGCCTTTGCGAAATACTCCGCCGACGTCGTAGGCGGACGCAGCTACCTCATCTACCCCGGCAAACGACCGGCATGGCTGAGTCGGCAGACCGAAGTCCTTCTTTCGCGGCTCGATCACGGCGACAGGACCCTGGTCAATACCGAAAGAGACCTGTTCGGCCTGAACTTCTCCATCCGCCGCAACCTGGCAATCGAATTAGGAGGCTTCAAAACGGATTTAGGCAGATGCGGCAATTCTCTCAACTGCGGCGAAGAAATCGAATTGCTGGATCGCGTGCGAAACATGGGCGGCACGATCATTTATGAGCCAAAGGCAGTTGTCGGACATGTAATCAAGCCCCGGCGACTGTCGAAAAGGTGGCTGCTTCGGCGCACTTATGCAGGCGCCGTATCCGCAGAGCGTCTTCTGATAGCAAAAGGAAAAGTCAACCGCCTCGGCCGACTCTTCATCCACACAGTTCGCTGTTGGGCAAGTGTCGTAAAGAGCCTGCTGTGGAGACGCGATACGGCCGCAGCCGTTTTTGACAAACAGTACTTCGCGGCCTACAGCCTGGGCAGACTTTCGGCAACGTTGAGCAGTTTATCTGATAATATCTTAAAATTTTCCAGAAGGACTTAATTGTGTCCGCCGTAAGTATCATAATCCCGCTTTATAACAAAGCCAGATATATTGGACGTGCCCTGGAGTCGGTGTTCTCCCAAAGCCTTCAGGATTTCGAGATTATTGTTGTTGACGACGGGTCGAGTGATAACGGTGTCGAAATTGTCGGAAGCTATAAAGATGATCGTCTCCGGATCATCAGACAGGCCAATTCAGGGCCCGGCACAGCCCGTAATCGAGGCATAAAGCACAGCAGACATGATTACATCGCATTTCTCGATGCCGATGACCAGTGGCTGGACAGCTTTCTGCAAACATCCATAGACAATTTGAAGTCATGCCCCGATTGTGCTCTTTCGGTAACTGCCCATTACGTCGGCGAAGACAAACGCCTCTGGCCGGGCCTGGCGAGGCTAAACGTCGTCAAAGGCCCCTGGCGGCTGCAACCGGATACCGACCCGCCTTTGATGGGAGCGGCTCTGGCCTTTATACATTCGGCAGGCGCCGTGTTATGTCGACGGGATATTCTCACGCGTTTTGGTGGATTCTATGAGAACGCCTGCGTTTATGGCGAAGACCTTTATCTATGGCTGCAGGTCATGCTGAACTGCCGCATATTCCGGGACCCGGCCCCCCTCTTCTGGCAACATACCGAAAGTTCCGATCTGGTCAAATCCGGACAGGCCCTCAATCGAACGCAGCCTCTAATGCCGTTCTTAACAGTCCCAGAACCGATACGAGCAAGCTGCCCGCAAAAATACAGGATCCTGCTCGAACACTATCTCGCATACGAAGCCTTGTACAGTGCACATGAATGTTCCACCGAGGGCGACCTCTCGACCGCGCGCCGCTTAATGAAAAGCTATCCTTTGATGAAACGCCGCCGATGGCAATACATCAAGCTAAGGTACAAACTGGCCCTTCCCATAACTGTACCCTTTCTTCAAAAATCCAGAAGATCGCTGCACCTGGGGAGAATGAACTCGGCCTTAAACAACTGACTCATACCAAACGATCTTATCCTAAGAGCGTGATATTTCATGGCTAATATAAGCGTTATCATACCATTGTACAATAAAGCCCCTTACATCGGAAGAACTCTGGACTCGGTATTGGCCCAGACCTACTCAGACTTTGAGGTTATCGTCGTAGATGACGGCTCTGACGACAATGGTCCTGACATTGTAACCGGCTGCCACGACAAAAGGATCAGGTTGATTCGACAGCAAAATGCAGGCCCAGGCGCCGCCAGAAATCACGGAACAATAATGAGCCGGGCTCCGCTCGTAACCTATCTGGATGCCGACGACGAATGGATGCCTGCGTTTTTGAATACGTCGGTTAAAACACTCGCGGATAATCCTGACTGTGATTTTACCACCGCGGGATATTACATCGGACCCGAAAAAATCAACAGGGGCCGCCAATTAACAAACCACGGTATACCAACCGGCCCCTGGCGGCTGCCCCTTGATCCGGGCCGGGAGCAATTAAGCTATGCCCTCGGAGTATTTCATTCCTGCTCGACCCTCTACAAACGATGGCTGATTGAAAAGTACGGCGGTTTTTACACTAAAAACTCCTGCAATTACGGCGAAGATGTCTACCTGTGGCTGCAAATAATATTCAATCACAAATTCTATCGCCATGAAGAACCTCTGGCATGGTATCATTGCGAAGCATCCGAACTGGGCCTGAGCAGCAGCCGAAAATCCTTCCCTCTGGAACCTTCGTTGACCGATATCGAGCCGTTATATAGAAATTGTTCTCTCGAATATCGCCCCCTTTTGAATCGCTGGCTGACAATCCACGCTCTCGGCGCAGTACATTTGAATATCGAATTAGCCGACATGGCAAAGGCGCGTCATCTCCTCGATGCTTTCCCCGCCATCAAAACCCGGAGGCTGGAGTACCTGAAGATAAAAGTAAAGATGCTATTCCCTCGTTTGATTCCGTATTTGCGCCGGCTCAGGACCACCGCTAACCGCTTAATCCCCCGCCAAAACGCCCCATGCAAGGATTTTGATAATGGATAAAGCACAAAATATATCGCTTGGGCTAAAAAAAACAGTTTCTGCGGTTATTCGCGTCAGAAATGCCGCAGGAAATCTCCAGCGATGCCTCGCCGGATTGGAATGCCAGGTCCTTCCGCCGTCGGTTGGCCTGGAGATCATTGTCGTCGATAACGGCTCCACCGACGAGTCCGTCGATGTGGCTCGAAGATACGGAGCGACTATAGTCCCAATCAAGGCGGAAGAATTCACATGGGGCGGCGCGTTGAACACCGGCGTTGCCAAAGCCACAGGCCAAATCGTATTGCTGCTGTCATCCGATGCCTATGCCGCGGACAGTAACTGGCTCTGCGAAATGCTAAAACCTTTCAATAATCCCAATGTCGCCGCCGTTTATGGCAGGCAGATTCCCTATCGCGACGCTCCTGTAGACGAACGTGTCAGATTAAAACGCTATTTTCCCGCCGCGTCCGTTGAATTCAACAAGAACAGCGACAATATACACCCCAGCGGAAGAGGCATGGTCGTATCGAATGCTTGTGCCGCCATAAGGAGGGATATCTGGCAGGAAATCCCTTACGATGAAAACATTACCGCCGGCGAAGAAGGCCTCTGGTCATATGAAGTATTGCAGCGAGGATATTCGACCGTTTACCAGGCTTCGGCGCTGGTGTATCACTCTCACAAGGACGGCCCCTTGAAACAGGCATGGCGCCACTGGGAATTACGAACCAGGGAGCAACTTCTCGACGACAGCGGTAAGAGTAAAACCGCAACGCTGAGGTGGATGGCAAGCTTTGCTAAACGAAGGCTCAGAAACTGCCTACACCACGACCTGCCCCTGTCCGTCAGAATTAAAGGGCTTTCCATCTTACCCGCGGAACTGATCGCACTTGCAATTGTGGATTTCTTTCCTGAGGAACAAGCCATGAGACTGAAGCTCAAACGGCTGTTTTGGGGTTAGACTCGACAGATAAAGCGACCATATCATGCCATCAGAAACAACCATTTATCAATCAACCGTCTTACTGGCCATAATCCTCGGATTGTTGACCCTGCTGGTTCCGCGACGGTACTTTCTTGTTCCGTTTATTATAGCGGCCTGCTTTGTCCCCAGCGATCAGCGGATCATGTTAATGGGATTGGATTTCAAAGTCCTAAGAATGATCGTTGCCGTCGGCGTCCTGCGAGTACTGCTCTTCGGTGAATGCCGACGGCTTAAACTCAACCGTATTGACCGGTTGCTCCTGATGTGGGTGCTGTGCGGTGCTGCCATATATAGTATCCAGTGGAACACCGCCGAAGCCGTCATAAACAGGGCCGGTGTCCTCTTTGACGCCGCCGGTCTATATTGGTTGTTTCGACAAAACATTCGATCATGGGATGATCTGAAGCACACGTTCAGGTTGTTTGCTGTGGGAGCGATTATATTGTTGCCCTTTGTCCTGATAGAGTGGTCGACGGGAAGCAACCCGTTTGTGTTTCTCGGTAAGGTAATAACCTCTGTCCGCGAGGAAAATTTCAGATGCCAGGGGGCATTTCCGCATTCGATCATGTTAGGGCTGTTCTGGGCGATACTTGCTCCGATGTTTCTTGCCCTGGCAAGGACTGAAACGAAAAAAACGCTTTATGTGTCCGCCTTTGCTTCAAGCGTTGTAATCGTAATGGCTACCGCTTCCAGTACTCCGATTTTGGTGCTGATACTGGCCATAGTTGCTTACGCGGCATTTAACTGGCGTCAATACACCGCTGCAGCAGCCTTGGCGCTTGCGGCTGTAACCGCCGCTCTTCACATCACGATGAATGCGCCAGTATGGCACTTTCTCGCCAGAATCAACGTCATTGGCGGATCCACCGGATGGCACCGCTACAACCTCATAGACAAAGCCATCAGTAATTTCAACGAATGGATGGTCATTGGCTGTCGCAGCACCGATCATTGGGGCTGGGGTCTGGGAGATGTCACCAATCAATACGTCCTTGAAGGGGTGCGAGGCGGAGCGGCGACGCTTATATTGTTCATACTGATGATTTATGCCGTACTGAAAACACTCGTGGCTTCTTCACTCAGATATAGAGATCCTGACGCCCGGCTTCTGAGCTGGGCTCTTTTTTCCATGATGATTGCTCACTGCGTCGGCTTCATAGGCGTCTCCTATTTTGGGCAAATACAGGTGTTGTGGTACATGACGCTGGCAACAGCATCACTGCTTGCAGATCGCCGGACGGATATGAATCGGCAATCTGTAAGCCATGAAATTATGAACGGGGGTAAAGGCTATGCAAACCATTCTTCAAACGATTTCAAACCGCGCAGATACGGCACACATGAATGTGACGGACTGTCGGATGTGCACAAATGCTGATGCAAACATAACTCACATGGTCCGCGAGATGATGTTTGGACTCTGCGAAGAATTCGAGTATCTCGAATGTTCAAGATGTGGCTGTCTGCAACTCTTACAAATTCCGGAAGATCCTGCTAAATATTATGGTGAGCAGTACTACTCGTATAAAAAATCGCCACATGGCGTATTAAAATCCATTCTCAGACGTCGGTTGGTGCAACATGTATTCGGCGGGAAAAACCTGATCGGAATGGCTTTATCAAGGTGTACCGCGGCGCCTGATTATTGTGATTGGTTCAAAAAGTGTTCTGTGGAATGGGACTCCGCCATACTGGATGTCGGTTGTGGAATTGGCGACCGAATCCTGAAAATGCGAAATGATGGTTTCAGGGACCTGACGGGTATAGACCCATATATCGAACGTGATATTATCTATGATTGCGGCGTAAAGGTCTACAAGAGACATATATATGATATTGATGGTGATTTTGATTTCATTATGCTCAACCACTCTTTCGAGCATATGGACTACCCCTTTGCAGTAATGAAGAACCTGCATCGCCTTCTGAAACCCGGGGGACATTTGCTTATCAGGATACCCGTGGCTGCTTCTTATGCCTGGCGAAAGTATGGAGTGCACTGGGTCCAAATTGATGCTCCGCGCCACCTTTTCCTGCATACGCCGCAGAGCATTGCAATCCTGGCGTCTGAGTCCGGCTTTAAGATAGCTGATGTCAAGTATGACTCTTACGGATTTCAATTCTGGGGCAGCGAACAATACAAGAGAGGCATATCGCTTACCGACCAAAGGTCCTATTGCGTTGATCCCCGAAAATCTATTTTTTCAAAAGAACAGATTAAGGCCTTCAGAGCCAAAAGCACAGCCCTGAATGCGAATAAAGAGGGCGATTCAGCCTGCTTCTTCTTGCATAAGACATAACCTGGTAAAGTGTTTTTCACGCCAATGCGTAAGTGGGGGAAAAAAATGTATCCGTTGGATGTCTCTGTCATCATAGTCAACTGGAACACGCTCACGCTTCTGCGAGATTGCATTTCATCCATATACGAGCATACAGGCGGCATAAGCTGTGAAATCATCGTCGTCGACAATGCCTCATCCGACGGCTCGCCCGAAATGGTCAAAACCGAATTTCCAAACGTGCGTCTCCTGCAAAACACCCGCAATCACGGCTTTGCTTATGCCAACAACCAGGGCATAAGTATTGCAAGCAGCAGATATGTATTGTTGCTCAACAGCGACACAAGACTCCTCGATAATGCCCTTGAAACAGTCGTAGCCTTTGCCGATCAAAATCCCGACGCAGCCGTGGTTGGCTGTCGCGTGCTCAATCCTGACAGGACACTTCAGCCGACATGTTTCATGTTCCCTTCCATGCTCAATATGATCCTTTCATTTACTTATCTGTACAAGCTGTTCGCCAAAAGCCGCCTGTTCGGACGCGAACGAATGACCTGGTGGAACAGAGACGATGTGCGCCCGGTCGATGTAGTGACCGGCTGCTTCATGCTCGTTAGGAGCCGCGCCATCGAGCAGGCAGGCATGATGGACGACCGGTTTTTCATGTACGCCGAAGAGACTGACTGGTGCTATCGTTTCAAGCAGGCCGGATGGAACGTATTATTCACGCCCCAGGCCGAAATTATTCACCACGGCGGCCAAAGCAGCCGGAATATGAGATCTGAAATGCTCATAGAACTGCGGCTGAGTATCCTCAAATTCATCATGAAGCATAAAGGACGACTGCAACACGTCATAGCTTCCGTGCTGATTCTGCTCTTCGTTGGCATGCGTCTGCCCGTATGGCTCCTCATCGGCGCTATTCCCGGTAAACGCAAGGCTCAGGCCGCGGTGAAACTGCGGGCATATTCCGGCTGTATCAGAAGGATACTCATGGCGCAACACTACGAGGAATCTTTATGAATTACAAACTATTAGCCGCATCAGCTTCACATCTCATGGCCAAACGTTTCCTGGGTCCCTTCTGGTCTCGCAGAAAATGGCTTAACAGAACACAATGGCTGTCTGCTGACGAATTGTCGGATATCCAGTTTAAATTGCTGAAGCAGACTATTCAGTATGCCAAACGCAACGTGCCCTATTACCGGAGGCAGATGAAAAATCAAGGTTTCTCGTCCGAAGATATCCGTTCCCCGGCGGATATCAGGTCATTTCCAATCTTGACAAAAAGGGATGTAATTGACGCAGGGGACACGATATTAGCTCAAAACTTTCCAAAGTTTTTGCTCCGACATGCCCATACAGGCGGAACGACCGGTGCTCCACTCAGTGTCTATCGTAGTTTGTTTTCAATTGGGAATGAACATGCCTTTGTGCGCAGGCAATGGGATTGGGCGCAAATTGGGTTTAAGGACAGATGTGCATATCTGCGAGGCAGCATAATCACAGAATCCAACCTCATGAACCGTCGGCTTTACACATACGATCCGATAATGAAAGAATTGCATCTGTCCTCGTATCACCTTACGCCGGAAATAGTCCCGACATACATCGAAGCGATGAAAAAACACAAGGTCGCCGCGTTGGTGGGCTACCCTTCGGCCATATCATTCTTTGCGCGGGTGTGCCTGGCTCGAAACCGCTCTCTTGCGCTCAAGTCGGTGCTCACAACGTCGGAGGCATTGACTATGTCCATGCGAGAGGAAATATCCAGGGCGTTCGCCTGTCCCGTTTATGATTTTTATGGCGGTGCGGAGCGAGTCTGTTACATATTTACCTGTGAACATGGATGCTACCATATTCAGCCCGAATACGGTTATACGGAATTGATTCCTGTAAATGGTCCCCAGGACAATACCTGCCGCATTGTGGCTACAGGTTTCTGGAACACGCCCATGCCTTTGATAAGATATGATACAGGCGACCTTGTGGTTAAGGGTAGCGGTCCTTGCAGATGCGGGAGGGCATTTCCGGTGATTGAATCAGTCACTGGAAGAGAAGGAGACGTAATAAAGACCCCGTCAGGAGAGGAGTTTGGGGTGACAATTATGATACATTTGCTTTACGTTGTTTGCGGGGCCGCAAACATACTCGAAACTCAGTTTATTCAGGATGCACCCGATCACATCACTGTTGAGTACGTACCTGATGAGAAGTTTTGCGCCGATGACTTCTGCACGGCCCAGAGAAAATTCATTGGGTATTTACCCGACGACATCACGATTGACTTCAAGCGGGTCAAAGCAGTCCAAAGAACCTCAAGCGGAAAAATTCGACCGGTCATAAGTCTGACGCCAATCACAACTGAGGAGAATGATTTTCCCGTTTTGACAGGCAAAGCTAAAGTATGTGAATCAAAGGCATGATTATGAAAATACTCAAAGATCAGGATATCGTCTGTTTCGGCCCCTCTGACTGGTGGGGTATGAACCCAAGCTGCGCCACCCACATCATGCAGCGTCTCGCAAAAACAAATCGTATTCTCTACATAAACCCCGTCAGTTCCGACCTGCTTGGCATGCACTCACGGAAGGGGCTCGCCGTGAGGATCTTGCGGAAACTCAAGAGTGTTCTCAGGTACTATCGACGGATAGACAAAAACCTGGCGGTTATAAGTCCAGTCTTCGTGCCGATTCAAGGCATCCCCATTATTGACTGGCTGAACAATGTATTTCTTAAGTTCCAGCTAAATGCGATCATGTTGTTTCTGCGAATAAAAAGACCGCTCCTGTGGGTAGAAAATGTCAGGGCCGCCGATCTGATCCGAGACATGAAGTGGCGACTTGTTGTGTATCATGTCTCTGACCGATTCGAGGAGTGCTGCTACACAAAGAACAAAGACAAACTCAGGGAACGAGAGAACGTGGTAACGCAAAATAGCGATCTCCTGATATGTGTCTCACGAGAACTGTTTGAGCATAAGAAAAAGACCGGGGCTATGGTGCGATACCTCCCTCACGGAGTAGATTTCAAGAAGTTCAGAAACGCGGTTCAAGAGAAACGCTGCTTCCCCGATCTGGCTGATTGCAACAGACCGATAGTGGGTTATTTTGGAACGCTCACGGCGCAAAATGACATTGAATTGCTGGAATACTGCGCAAGAGAAATGTCGACAGCCACTTTTGCTTTCGCAGGCCAGGTTACCACCGGAGACTATGAAACACTCGCCGGAATGTCAAATGTTGTTTTTCTGGGAAAGGCGCCATACGAAGATATTCCCGCGCTGTGCGCAGCTTTTGATGTATGTATCTTGCCATGGCGGATTAGTAAATGGATTGAAAACTGCAATCCATTGAAACTTTTTGAGTATATGGCCTCGGGCAAACCCATAGTTTCCGTACCGATCTGCGAGGTTAAAGACAGGTATTCCAATATTGTCGCCGTGGCTGAAACCAAAGAACAGTTTTGCCGCGCGATCAAGGACGAATTGAACGGCGATACAGAGCGGCGGAAACATTTAAGAATCGAAACAGCAAGACGACACGACTGGAATAATCATATTCTTCGGCTGTCGAATATTATAACCGATGCATTATCGAATAACACACGCCTCAATTAACAAACTTCGCTTAATGCTTCCGCCCGGATTTTATTCGGGCTCATTCAAAGGAGATTGAGAATATGGCAAAAGCAAACAAACTTAAAATTTGCCTTGCAGCTTCGGCTGGCGGGCACTTGAGCCAGCTATTGGCGATTGCCGACAGTTGGAAGGGACATGACACTTTTTGCGTGGCCACATCCGAGGTAGTTCGCGGCAGGCTCCAAAAACAAGGCAAAACCTACATCGTCGGCGAGTGCAACCGGCAGCACCCTTTACAGGTCATCAGAGTACTATTGCGATGCATCGTGATAGCCCTGCGAGAAAGACCACAGGTCATAATAAGCACCGGCGCCGCCGCCGGATGCATGCAATGCTTCCTGTGCAAACTGCTCGGCGCAAAAATCATCTGGATCGACAGCATAACCAACGTCGACCGCCTGTCGCTCTCCGGCCGCATGGTAAGGCGCATAGCCGATTTGTTTCTCGTGCAATGGCCCCAACTCGCCCAAAAATATAATAATGTTCAATTTGCAGGGACCGTAATATGATATTTGTGACTGTGGGAACTCAATTTCCGTTTGACCGCCTCATCAAAGCCGTTGATACAGCTCTGGAGACAGGACAGGTCAACGAACAGGTTTTCGCCCAGACAGGTGAAGGATCATACAAACCTCGAAACTTTTCGATACAACCTTCGCTGGAAAAAGAATCCTTCGATGAATATGTCAGGCATGCAACCGGTATTATCAGCCACGCCGGAATGGGCTCCATTAATATAGCAATGGCTTACGATAAACCTATGCTCGTGATGCCGAGATTGAAAAAATACGGCGAAGTCGTCAACAACCACCAGGTTGCGATTGCAAGGAAGTTTGCCGAATCCGGGCACGTACTGCTGGCCAACGATGAAGAGGAGTTGCTGGAAAAGATTAAGGATCTGCCGTTCTTTATCCCCAGACATCGCACAGCACAGCCCGAATTAGTAACCCGGCGAGTCATGGAATTTTTGGACGAATTAAGCGTTTAGAACGCAACAATGCTTTCAGACCGACAAAGCAGATGCGCATTCTGGATGTCGGAGGAGATATTGAAAATGTTTCGGAGGATGCCGATGACCGGGCGCAATCAGCTTAAACGGAGAATCAAGGCGGTTATCCTTGCGCCGATTCGCGACTTTGGGCGATGCAAATTGGCTTCCCACATGTGCGCGGCGCTATGGCCGGTAGCCGGCAAGCCGGTCTTGAATCGCCTGCTTTCAAGTCTTGCGGGCCAGGGCATTGACCAGGCCGTCATTTGTTTCTACGGGGACAACCAAAGATTAAAAGATGCTGTTAAGGATATTAAAGGGATGCAGATTGAGTTTCTGGATGAGCCTTTGCCGGTTGGAAGCGCCGGCTGCATCAGAGACGCCTCCTATGGTGACAGAAATACGTTACTCTTGGTGATGCATGCGGCAATTATATCACCCCCAAAGGTAAGCACGCTCATAGAGGCTCACCATGAGAGTAAATCACACATGACCGTTTTCTTCGCATCTGACCCCCAAAGTTCCCAGCCCGAAGACCATGCCTTGGAGATTTATGTCTGTGACACCCAAGTCACTGATTACATGCCATCACAAGGCTACTTCGATATAAAGGAAGGTCTGATTCCAGAAATGGTAAGAGTTGGCCAAACTGTCGCCGCCAAAGTCCTCCCACTGCACGCAACCGCTTTTCGCGATCGCCAAAGTTGCCTCTCTGCCTTGGCGAATTACCTCCATAGCGGCGTTGACATTAACGAGGACCTCTCGCTCGATCTAATCAGGAGATCAAAAGATCTGTGGACCGCCGAAAATACCCAACTTGCCGCAGATGTCGCCATCCACGGGCCCGTTGTTGTCATGGAAAGGGCCGTAATCGCAAGCGGAGTGGTGATATTCGGACCGACCATAATAGAGCCTGACGTTACCATTGGCGAAAATTCCCTCATTGACAACACCGTAATCTGGGCTAAGGCAAATATCGCATCAAACTGTCGAATTCACCGCAGCATTATCGATCACAGCGCAACCGTTCGCCCCAACTCTGTGGTGAACGAGCATGTCGTGCTCCGCCAAAACACCGCAGGATTTGGCACGTGGACAAATCTGATCGGCGCTGCAACAAACAGGTTGCAACCTCACATAGCAATACCCGAATAGTGAATTTGCCGCTGCCGGAAATAACTATCTTTTGTTCAATTATCAAACCAGGAGCTAAAAAATGGCTAACATCGAAAAATATCATTTTCAGCCCGTTCAACGTCATATCCCCGATTTCTACGATGCCGATACATCGCAAAACAATCCCATGATGACCTTGCTTACGGCAATCGTGCGTTGGTGGCGGATCGTACTCGCCACATTTCTGGCCGTTTGCATAATCGGCCTGCTGCTGTTGTGGATTGTCGTCAAGCCTTACTACAAAGCCACTGCCGCCATTCGCATCACCCCCGTCATATCGAGCATTCTCTTTAACGGCGACAACTCCATACCCATGTATAAAAACTTCGTCAACACTCAGGCCGATCTCATCGTCAGCGATATGGTGCTGCAAAAAGTCGCAGAAGATCTCACCATGGCAAGTGTAATCCGCACTGCAACATCGGCTGCTTCGGATACTGCCCCCGAAGACAAACTCAAAGGCGCAGACACCGCACGAATGGCCAGGACTCTCAGGGCAATGGTAAACAGCGGCACATTGCAAGTGGAGCATGAGGACAACACCGAATTGATAAAAATAACCATGAAAAGTTCCGAGCCCAAGCAGGCCGCCGCCATAGTAAATTCGTTCCTGAAAGCATACATGAACATGGTAGCCGCCGAGGAATGCAAATCCGAAGACGATAAAATAGCCATCCTGGAAAATGAAGCCGACGCCTACAGCCAGAAGTTGCAGCGACAGCGCACTGCTATCGGCGAGATGACCAGGGAATACGGCACCGACTCCCTCACCGCCCGGCAGGAGATGAAGTTGAAGCGCATCTCGGACCTGCAAAATAAAATCACGGAATTCGAGATGGGCAAGATTGCCTTGAAAGTCAAAGAGAAAATGCTCGAGAATAAACGCAAACTGGAAATAGAACCCCAGGAACTGATCAGGTTGCGATACGATTTCATAAACGCCGACCTCATGGTCAAAACCTTAACTACCAGCACAGCCAAACTCGATCAGGAACTGATCCTCGCCAAACAGCAATTGACCGAAACTAACCCGGCACTCGTACGCAAAGTCGAAATAGTCAAAATCCTCAAGGAACGACTCCACCAGCATCGTGAAGAAATGGGCAAAAACTTCGATGACATGGTTGCCAAAGAATTGACCAGAAAAGACAACGACAAACTCTCCGCCGTGAAAACTCAATTGCAGCAAACCGAATTTTACCAGCAGCGCCTCCAGGAGATGCTCTCCACCGAAGATGCAAGCACCATAGAACTCGGACGCAAACAATTGGCTATCGAAGACCTCCAGGCCCAGTTTGGTATGACCAAAGAGTTTTATGACACCTTACGCCGGCGCATCCATGAACTCGAAATGGAACGTAAACGCCCTGCCAGAGTTTCTAAAGCCTACTACGCCAACACGGCTCCTTTTGAGGATAAACGAAAAAAATACGCCATTGCCCTTATGTTTGCCGCTATGGCTCTCGGAGCGACGCCGGCCATTCTCAAAAATCGCTTCGATAAAAGCCTGCGTACCCCCAATGACGTTGCCCAAGCCACGGGAATTAGAATAATCGGAACGACCACAAGATCGAGTGACGTCGAGCAATCGTTTCTGCCCGAGCATTCTGTCAATGATTATCAGACCATTTGCGCCAATCTCGGGATGCTCAACGGACACGGAATACCCAAAAAACTCTCGATAACCAGTCCCCGACCCAAGGATGGTAAAACAACGTTCGCTATCAACCTTTCAGTGAGTCTGGCAAGGATGAACAAGAAAGTATTGCTGATTGACGGCGACCTGCGAAAGGCCGACATTGCCTACCTCATGAAACTCTCCGGCGCCTCTAACGGTCTAAAGAACGTGCTTCTCGGAGCCAAACCGCAGGACTTCATCTGCTCGGCCTCTATAGAAGGCCTTGACATCTTGCCGAGCAACCCGTGTCAACCTTCCACTGTCTATAACCTCATAGCATCCCAGCGATCACGGGACATCCTCGACTCTATCAGCACGCAATATGACCACATAATCATAGATACCCCACCCCTTCTGGATGTTCCCGACGCCCTGTTGTGGGCAAAGGCCGTTGACGCCGTCGTCCTTGTCGCCTGGTCCGGGCACACAAAAAGCACCGACATCAGGGAAACCCTCAATAGGCTTGCCCAGACAGGAACTGCCGTGCTTGGCACAGTCCTCAACAATGTTCCTGTACGACAAAGCTACAATTCATATCGCTACTACGCCGAATCCACCTCGACTACCGCACCGCATTGGCACAACGCCACAAGGGTCAATCTGCTGCCTATGGGAGAGCCGGAAAATGACATGCACAAAGAATATGCAACTAATTGTGATGCATAACTCTATTAATCGTCGTAACAAAGCAAACACCGCTCTGCTGCGGTCAATCTTACCGATTCGACCGCTCGCCGACATAATCTACAACCGACTTGCAGGTGATTACCCGTCAGGTTGCACCGGCAAAACAATGATCGCGATCCCCAAAGAATGGCAAACCGAATCTTCACGCCATCGGCTCGATATAACATACTATGCCGGCAACAGGCTCGACAGCCCTCCTCTAATCAAAATGCGAAAGCAAAATCAATGGCTCGTCATTTCCAACGGCAGATTCATTACAGATATCGACAGCGACCATATCCCAAAAGCCCTGAATGGCCGCCGGCATCTTATAGCCGTCAATGTTGATCCCGCATTACAGGCCTATCACGAAAAAGTGGCCCTTGCCTCGAACGGCAACGTAGCCGGCTTCAAACGTGTTTATTCCAATTCAGTCTTGCCGGGTTTTCTCGGTGATCAGTGGCCCCATCATGTCTTTGTCAGACCTGCCCTGCTCACCGACTTGCTCGTCGACGGCGCATTGCCGCTTGACTTCAGCGAGTTCCTGAACACCTGCTCTCGCCGTTCATTCCAATGGAATTGTCTCAACATCGGCGGCGGCGTAATCGACCTGGAAACAGAAACAGGAATGCTGCATTTGCTCACAGCCTCGCAGCGTTCGTTGCGGCACATTCGAGATACCTCACACAATAATAATTCCTGCAATATCGCCGGCAACGCCAAGTTTTTTGGCAATGTACTCGTAACCGGAAATGTCCGCATCGGCGAAAATGCGATAATAGTCGGGCCCGCAATTCTCGGAGATGACGTAAAGATCGGCAGCGGCGTAATCGTCAAGTCCTCAATAATAGCCCCCAATCTCTCCATACCGGATGGCTCGGTCATACAAGACCGTGTCCTGACTAAGAGTTCGTTATCGCAAACAAAACAAACAAAACCGCCGGCAAATCCCGGCCCTGTCCGGATCAGTGCCCGCGCCTCAAACGACAATTACCGCTCCTGGCCGCTGCTCTCCTACGCTCGATGCGGAAAACGAATCAACGACCTGCTTTTTTCGTCGATCATTCTTCTCCTGTTTGCGCCGGTATTTCCAGTAATTGCCCTGAGCATCAAACTCAATTCCCCCGGCCCCGTCTTCTTCGGACACAAACGCCAGGGCCTGCACGGCCGACCATTCAAATGCCTCAAGTTCAGAACCATGATCGTCGGCGCCGTAGACATGCAGCACAAACTCATGTCCAGAAACCACGTCGACGGACCACAGTTCAAAATAACCGACGATCCCAGGGTCACCACCATCGGGAACTTCCTGAGAAATACGTATCTCGACGAGATCCCGCAGTTCATTAATGTCCTGCTCGGTCAAATGAGCATCGTCGGACCAAGGCCGTCCCCGGAAGCCGAAAACCAGCGATGCCACTTCTGGCATGACGCCCGATTGTCCGTTCGCCCGGGCCTTACAGGGCTCTGGCAAATGCACAGAACACGCCAACCGAACTGCGATTTCCAGGAGTGGGTGCATTATGACACTCAATACGTCAGAAACATATCTCTGCGACAGGACCTGGCGTTATGCTGGATGACGGCCCGAAAACTTATCGCCAACTTTATCGACCAGTTCTAAAATAACTCACTCGATGGTTGCTAAATAACAATAACCATGCCGCCGCCACAAACTAAAAAACCGCTTGATAATGACAGTTCGCTCTTCATACGCCCCAAAGGCTTTATCGGGCGGGACGAGTACTGGTTGTTTCTCAAAAACAGGTACCACCTGACCCCAAGAGAAACCCAGGTCGCCATTCTAATATGCAGGGGTTTCAGCAACGACGAAATCGCCGAAGCCCTCAAAATAAGCCAAAGCACCGTAAAAACCCACCTGAAAAATCTTTTTAGAAGGGTAAGGGTAAACAGCAGGATACTACTCTTGCTCCGGTTCATTGAGGATGTCACCAATTCCTACGGCAAAATTTGATTTCACCTGGCAATCCGAATCTCCGATTGATATATGTGTAAAGGAGACAGTACTATGAAGATGCCAATATTATTTGCTTCGTGTATTCTTGTTATGTATACCGTTTCTCGTGCAGACATCCCCGAAAACATCTACAACATCCCCACACCCGGCCCACTCATCCTCACAGGCATAGGCATAGCCTCTATAGGCTGCCTCCACAGAAAAAAAAGACTATGCTCCCTTTCAACCTAAATAAATACATGCGCAGCGTGCATCCTGTATTTAACACCCTCTTTAATAAGTGAGTGGCCGCCCCACAACCACAATGTCCCCTGACACGAGCCCCCGTCATCGCACAAGTCAGCAACATCCTCCGCACTAAGTTCTGTCCATCCCAATCCTAATAGTCCATTTCCTGTCTAATTTCATGTAGACAAAATATCATTTCAAAGCAACGGATTCTGCAGAAAATTGGTGCACTTTGGTGCACCGCCTGTTTTTGCCGAGAAACCAGTTGACACCCTGTGTAGGAGGTCGTTATATTACCGCGACTTAGAGTACAAGCGCCCGTAGCTCAGTTGGATAGAGCAACGGATTTCTAATCCGTAGGTCGCACGTTCGAGTCGTGCCGGGCGTGGTAGTTTTTGAGCCTGTGTCAGTCGATGACATGGGCTCTTTTTCCCCTACATACAAAAATCTCGTAACGCCCCGCATATACAGCACTTACAAGAGACAGTCAAAGACATACAGCGTCAGGCAATGCCGTTAAATACCTTCAGAGCCTGAAAAAACTGCAAAAACTCCGTGTTTTGTGCCTATCCGCAGGGGCGAATTAACTCATTCTGATGTAATTCTCCAAACCGGTCTTGATTTCCTGCTGGCAGTTTGTTCTAATAGTGAGACAACCTTGTGGATGCACCATGACGGAGGAACGGGTCAGATTTTTGTGTCACTGCCCCGGCGAGGGGTCGTCGGCTTGCCAGTTTGCCAAATCGTTGCCGTAGTCGGCTAAGACTTTGCGGGTCAGGGATTTTCCGCCGCCGTCAGGAGTGGTCGGCCAAGGGTCATCGCCTACGGGATGTGAGCCGTCACTGTAGTTTACCCGGTCAATTCGAATTTCCGGTACTTCAAATGTGATCGGATCGGGCTCGCCGGGCTGTATCAGCGTCACCTTCTCTCCGCCGTTATCGAGCGCGCCGGGGTACGGCCCGTAGATATCTATACCGGCGGAGATGCCGTATGTCGAACGGAATGCCGCCGGGTCGCCACGTGTGACCAGGATGGTCTCGTTGGCGGAAAGCGTAACGCCCGGTGGAAAGGCGTAGCTTACACCCTTGATCCGCCATGTATTCGCCGGGTTGGCCGGATCGTAAAGGTAAACCGTGCCGCCGGTGAGATTAGTCAGTTCAATGTATTCGGCATCGGAGTCGGGAGCCTGCGGATTGTACATAATCTCACTTATCACTACCGGACCGATGATCGGATCATTATTGTTGGCATAGCCCTTGGTGACCGTCAGCAGCCGGACAAAGTCATCTGACCCGTCGGTCTTGATATACATACCGAGAGTCACGCCATTTTCGGCGGCGCCGAAGTTTTCCTGCTCGGTGCTGTATTCGCCCGTGAGTACGCCGCCCGCTCCGGAAGTAAGGTAAACGTCCTCGCCATGTTCGCTCAGGCCGA
>JAGHBX010000188.1 GCA_021160785.1 Planctomycetota bacterium
AAATGGATCGAGGCGGCCGCACAAAAATTAGGCCTTGAAACCACATTAAAACCAAGAGGAAGACCAAAAAAGGTACCTGGTACCTTTAGTTAGAATTGAACCGGGAGCAGCATAGCCATAAGCAACAGTCCTGCAATTACTATTAAATCAACCCAGGCCAATCTTGCTATGGGCTGGGGGTTGTTTTACCGCCAACAGCTTAGCTTGCCGTCGCGTGTTGCGAGGAACAGTTTTCCCTCGACGGCGATCAGGCCGTCAAGGACGGGGGGGGCATCGAGGGTGTATTGGCGTATCTTCGAACCGTCAGCCGCGGAAAAGTCGCAGAGCACTCCGCCCTTCCTGCCTTCGAGAGCGCCAAGTGGGTCGTTTTCTTCATCGAAGACATCGGGAGCGCCGGCGACAAATATCCGGTTATTGGTCTTGACCATCGCTTTGATTCGGATCGGCACATAAACAGACCATTTGGGCTTGCTTACGCTGGTAAATCCGATCCCCTTGTCCTTGTTGTAGGTGTATGCGTCCACGCTGCTTTTCCGGGGTGCGCTGGACAAACCGGGTCCCCAGTTGGTCTTGGGTTTGCCGCCCTTATTCATATTGAATTCCGGCAGCCACGTCACCGGCGTTCCCTTGTCGCGGCCGACGAGGATGGGTTCATTGTCATTGTCGTTTGCAAACAGCAGGTACCCTCTCGTGCCGGGGAAGAACATCGTGGTGTGGCGATTGCGTGTCCAGAAGACCTTCACGCCATAAGTGGTAGTGTCGTCGAAGACGAGGATTTGGCCGCTGTTGGGAGCCTGGTTGGCGAGATAATAACCCGGCCAGATATTGCTGTACATCCAGAAGGCGCGGTTGTACCATTCGTCGTCGAGGAAACCGGCGGTCGAAAAGACGCGTCTGCCGAGTTTACGGTCGCCCAGGAGAGATTCGGTTTTGGCAGGATTGGGTTTGAGATTTTTGCCGAATCTCAGTTGCATAATAAAGATCGACTCGCCGTCGCTGACGAGGACGTCGTTGCGGGCGCCTTCGCTCCAGTACGAATGACCGAAATCCCTGCTAAGGTCTGCGTAAGGTCCAAGCTCCTGATGCTGATAGACTACTTTTCCCGTAGCGGGTTCTATTGCGTAAAGGTACAAACCGCCGTCCAGATAGGTCGAACGGCCGGCGGCGATATATGCCAGATCGTCCAACATGAGCACCGAACCATTCAGCGGCCATGCCGATTCCAATTGGCCGTAAGATTGGATCAAACGCCGATGCGGCGCGGCCTGGAACTTCCAGACAAGCCCGCCGTCGCTTTGACGCAGGCAGTAAAGATTACCGTCTGCCGAGCCAAACAGGAGCAGGCCTTTCCAGAGCGTGGGGGACGAATCGACCCTGCCGCCGGCGGTGAAACTCCATATCTTTTTGCCGGAGTCGCTCTTTAACGCATGGACGGTGTGCGTGTCGCGTGAAGCGATAAAGAGTCTGTCGCCGGCGACGACCGGCTGGGTAATGGACGGATCAAGTTGCAGTTTCCATGATTTTTTCAGGTCGGCCGAAACCTCTACCGACGCCGAACCGCTGCGAAGAGAGTCATGGCGATAGGCCGCCCATTGGGGTTTTTGGTAATCTGCCGCCGGCTTGCCATAGCATGGGCCTTTCAGCAGCCGGTCCTGCACCGGCGCAACCGCGTGGAAGTCTTTCGCCGCAGTCAGGGCGTTAAGGCCAAGGATTTTCACGCCCGGTGAACAGAAACACTGATCGGACGGAACGTAGGTCATTCCGTTTGCCGGCATAATCCCCAGACTGCATGAGCCTCGGAGCCAGTTGTTACGCGAATGGCTATCGTCCTTCAGGGCAAGAAACTCCAGCCCCTCCATGGCGCCGATGATATAGCGGCTGGTGGCCTTGTTGGGATAACAGCGATGATGATGCTGCGGGCTCTCCACAGGTTTTTCACTTCCAAAGACGGCAGTTTTTCGCCGGTTTTGAGGTCGTACCTGTCGCCCATGTACCCCACCCAGATAGTGTCATCGACAATATAGCAACCTCTATGCTTGCCGCTTTTGGACGACCGGCCATTTTTCTTACACCAGATCGACCTGCCGTCGGTCAGCGAGAAAAGCTGCATGGCGGAACCGGCGGCTGAAAGAACCCTATCTTCGGATATTTTCAATTTCCCCGCCACTTCAAGTATTGAATCCCACAGGGGATCGCCGGTTTTAAGGTCAATGCAATGCAGTTGGTTTCCGCCGGTCTCATACACCAGGGATTTGCCGTGTGCGGCAAACGCGTTTATATTGGATGACTCTTTTTTCCACAGTTCGCTACCATCGCCGGCGTTATAAGCGACAATCGCTTTGGACAGTTGGACGCAGAGAACCCCGTTGCAGAGTATCAGCTTTTTCGGGTCGTCGGAGCCCTTGCATACGGCGATAACCTTGCCGTCGGCGGCGTCGATAATGCTTACCGGCACGGTGTTGCCCAGGGTAAAGTACAACCGCTCGGAATCGGCAACCATTCTCTTTAGATAGCTGGAGGGATTCCTGGTGCGCAAGCCGCCGGTCTTAATCCAGTTATACCCTTTATAAGTTTCCTTAAAGCTGCTCGACCATGTCTGCCATCCCCAATCGGGCAGGGGTATCTTCCAGAGTTGCGTACCGTTAAAGGCGTCGCGAGCGATTATCGACCACTGTTCCGGCATGCGGGAATCGCTGTTGCCGATGGGCCCTTCGTCGAGCGTGTAAAAAAGACGGCCTCCCGCGGTGACCATGGATGTGATGCCCGTAGGTTCCTCGTGGGTTCTGAGCCATCGCGGGCCCGCCACCCAATGCAGATGACGCGGAGGCCCGACAACCGTATCGGCGGCAACGGCATTGTTCTCGGGTCCGTGCTCAAAGTGGCTCCACTCGTCGATGTCAACCGGGATTGGCTTTATGATTTTTTTGCCGTTGATAATGGCGACGCCGTTCGGGACAAGCACCCGAAGAATCTCCCGGCGGGAAACATTTATCCGCGGGCTGTCAATAACCAGCAGGTTTACTATATTCTCGGCGTAGGGAAGATTCTTGCCGTCGAAC
>JAGHBX010000464.1 GCA_021160785.1 Planctomycetota bacterium
CGGTGGTATGAGGAAGCCCCCTAAAAGGGGGCATTGAGAGAATAATTATTATTACTCATATACAAACAAGAATAGTTCTTAACTGGTTCAGCCCTGAAAGGGCGACAATAATATAGCCCAGGGCAACCAGGCTGTGTCGCAATTATAGTCAAAACAGGGTTTATTTTACTGATCGATATGTTATAATGCAACCGGTATCAAGACAACAACAGACAAGGAGGTCTTAGAATGGCATATCGATATGGAGATCGGGCACAAATGTCGCTTTTTCCCGCGTCTATCGAGGATTATGTTCCCCAGGACGCTCCGGTGCGGGCCTATGACGTGATGGTGACGGCTCTGGATATGGATGAGTTGGGCATCGAGTGTGATCCCGGAAAGGTGGGCAATTCCGCTTACGATCCCATGACTATGCTGAAGCTTTTGGTATATGGCTATTCCTACGGGGTCCGCAGTTCGCGCAAGTTGGAGCGTGAGGTAAATTACAATGTATCGTTTATGTGGCTGACCGGTGGCTTAAAACCGGACCACAAGACGATCTCGGAGTTTCGACGCAAAAACAAATCTGCTCTGAAGCAGGTATTGAAACAATGTGCCCGACTGTGCATCAAGCTGGATTTGATTGATGGTAATACCTTATTTGTCGATGGCAGCAAGATCAGGGCCAATGCCTCGATTAACAATAGTTGGACACATGGAAAATGTGAGAAACGTCTTAAAAAGATAGATGAACGCATAGAACAAATTCTATCGGAATGCGAAAAGGTTGATCAGACGGAAGAAGGCAATTCATCACTTGTCAGGATGAAGGAAGAACTGAAAGACCATGAATTGTTAAAAGCCAAGGTTAATGATATACTGAAAGAACTCGATGTCGGAGGGAAGTCTTCCATCAATACTACGGATTCGGATTGTACGCGGATTCATGGCCGTCAGGGTTCACATGCGGGTTATAACGCCCAAAGCGTTGTGGACGAAAAACATGGTCTAATAGTGCATAGTGATGTGGTTAATGACAATAATGATTTGGGACAGTTTGCCGACCAGGTAAATGAGGCAAACAAGACATTGGAAAAGAAATGCAAGGAAGCCTGTGCTGATGCCGGCTATGCCAATTGTGACAAGTTGGAAAAAATTGGCGAACAGGGTATCAAGGTAATAGTTCCTTCGCAAAAGCAGGCATGCGTTAAGAAACCAAAGCCTTTTGACAAATCCGAATTTCAATATAACAAAGAAGATGATTGCTATGTTTGTCCAGAGGGCCAACGATTAAGATGTCGCGGCGTGGAAGTCGGCAGAAAAAGAAAAATTTATGGTATTGACGGTTCTGTTTGTAGAGCGTGTTGTCATTTTGGCGTATGTACAACAGATCGAATAAATGGCAGAAAGATAACGCGAATGCTCAACGAGGAGATAAGAGAGAAATTTGAATTGCAATACCAACAGGATGAATCTCAAAAAACATATCGGCTGCGCAAAGAGAAAGTTGAACTTCCGTTTGGGCATATAAAGCATAATTTGAAGGTGGGCGGTTTTTTACTGCGTGGCCTCGGAGGTGTCCGAGCGGAGATGTCTCTGTTGGCCAGTTGCTTTAATATGGCCCGGATGATCAGTATTATTGGAGTGCCTGGCCTGTTGACAAAACTGGCGAACTGAGAAATACCGTGGGATAACGGTGATTTTATAGATAAAAGCGGAATTGGCAATAGAACTGGACAAAGCCATGTTCGATTTTTGCCCAATATAGAAAAGTATGGTTAATCAAGACTAGCCAAGCTTGTACAGATGGTGTTTTTGCTTAATTGCGACACAGCCTGAACGCCCTGGGTAAACGTCTACTAATCTTATTCCAGCCCTGAAAGGGCGAAATAAATCACATAGCCAAATCCCGCATTGACACGCATCGCCGCCTTAGAATGGCTTGTTATCCAAAAAAATGAATTCCTTTAATAACTTCATGCCCTTCATGGTTAAACAAAAACCGTGAACGCTTACGAAAATTTGAATTTGTTTAGGATTTAGAAATTAGAAATTAGAAATTATCTTATTCAGTAGCTGCTCGATTTCACCGGTATCTTGGCAACCTCCTCACGCTCATCCTCCTTGCACAAAAACAGCGTCTGCCCCGGCTCAAAACTGCTCCCGCTCAGCACCTTCGCCATCGAAAATTTCCCCGCCACCTGTACCACCTGCACACTGCCGATGTTCTTGCCCGCAATGTGCCCCAGAATATCACTGCTGTCCGGATCCACCACCAACTGCGCCCGAGGCCGCACCGCGTAAACACTGCCTACCTCGATCCGCCGATCCCTGCCCCCGTTAATCACCACCTGGTTATTCACAAACGACGCAATCTTCGGCTGATAGGGCTGATCCGCTACCGTCTTCGCAATCTTTCGCACCGCCTTATCCAGCATTTTCGACGTAGCCTTGCCCAGCGACGTGCGGTAAAAAGTAAAGCTCCCGAACGCCATCCCGGAATAATCAACATTCTCATGGTCCTTATTATCCCGTATCTTGGCACTCACGCTTTCGCTGTCAACAATCTGCCCACTCTGCACGTCCACCACATATATCGTCGCTCCCACCTCCGCGTAACTGCTCGAACCGAACAGCCCCCAGTCGAACAATCGCCAGAATCCCTCCACCGTCTCCACATGTCCAAAATCCGTAATCGTCCCCTTCACCAGATACCGCACATGCTTCAACTGACCCAAATCAGGCTGCCCGTACTTACTAAAACGCTTGTCCCGCGTCCGCCTCAACTCCGCCAAAATCGCGTTAAGCTGCTGTCGCTCCAGCACCACATACCGCTTCGTATTGATCAGCCGATCAATCAACTGATCCGCCAACCCGTCGCCAAGGTTCCACTTCATCGCCATCGGCGCCCGATTCTCAAAGCTCATCACCGCCACCGTCGGCTTGACATACTTCGCCTCCTCACTCGCCGAATACTTCACTCCATTGCAACCCGAAAACCCCACCAACGCAGAAAACAACCCCGACAACAGCAACAGCTTTACACCTAAACACTTGCTAAACAACAAATTATCTTCCTCAGCCACCCCCAGGCCAAACATATTTATCTTGCTCACCCACATAATCAACCACCTTACCAACTTTTTATCGTTTACAGCACATAAAATAACATAAACACTTTGTAAATAACATCTTACATATTATAGCCATTCCGGCTCGTCTGCTCAAACAAACATACACTCCTCCTCATTTCTAGTTATCGGCTGTTTACCCCCTTACCCTTGACCCACACCCGCCTTACCCTCTCAGAAAATCCCATCCTCCCAACCAGCCAAAAAATCAAAACAGACTGTGTTTCCTTCAAATATAGGCATTGACATTGCTCTCCAGGTCCGATAAACTAGTTGTGGCGGATAAACCTTAATAAGATTTACTATACTACGCACGGCAACTTGTTTTGGGGGTGGCTTAGTTAGCGGATAATCAC
>JAGHBX010000233.1 GCA_021160785.1 Planctomycetota bacterium
GAGCAGAATATCGTGCTCGGTCGAATAGCTTAGCCATGTTCCGAAAACATCTTCCTGCGTCTTCCATATTACTTTCCCGGTACGAGCATGCAGAGCATAGAGGGTTGGTTTTTCCGTGAGTTCAAGCCCTCGACGCCGGAGGTAAGTCAGTTGAGTTTCAGTCATCCCGTCGATGCAGAAAATCCTGCCGTCGGCTGCGGCGATACAGTTATGACGGAACGAATAATTCGCCGGGCGTGTCCAGAGGACTCGGCCAGTATGGCGATCCATGACCACCAGCGTTCTGCTGCCGGAGGCGTAATCGGCGTCAATATCAACGCCGTCAATGTCCTTAAGCTCAACACCGGGAGCGGCTTTCTGCTCCTTGCTCTTGTCCTGCAGCGGGACGCTGATCGGAGTGGTAGTAGTGATGAGCAGATCCTGGCAGGCGGCAATGAAACCGAACTTAGGACGTTTTTCGCCGGGTAAGGCAAACGTTTTCGCGGTTTGGCCGGTGGCGGGGTCAAGCTTGTGTATGGTGTCGCGATAGACAACGTAAATGGCATCGGGCAGGGAAACGTAATTGCTTCCGATCTCGTTGGCGCCGGGCTGGTGGCTCGTGTTGTCGTAATACTTGCCCAGGTCCGGGAACTGTCTTTCCCACATCACCCGGCCGGTATAAACGTCAACTGCGCGAATGAGGTCGCGACCTTCGATGATAAGCCGTCCGCCGACTACCTGAGGAGTTGGGCCGTGTCCGTGGCGTGGCAGAATCTCGTCGTTGGGCGGGCCGCCAAACCATAAGAGGCCGAGGGGGGTTTTCAGTTTATCTCTTGAGAGCACACTGTTGTCGGCTGCGCCGTATTGATGGGTCCAGTCAGCGGTATTCGGGAGCGGACCGACGCGCCGCAATAATACGAAACCGTCCGATTCTTCGATGGTGCTGCTATCGAGATTAGCCGTCTGCCGCGCAAAAGACAACTGGTCGCTCTTGGGGATTGTCAGACAGGCCGTGCCGCCGTAAGGTCGCAGGGCATTAAACATCCGCTTAATAGAGGCGCGATCATTGTAGATGCCGGCGGCTTTTATGTCCTCCGAAATAATCAGGTTTGCCAGATAAGGCGGCAATTTCAATGACATGATCGTTCCGGCAAGAACGGCAGCGCGCTCGCCGTACACACCGGCGTTATCCAGTTTGCGGCGCATGGCGGACACTTTGGCAGGATGCGGATCGAGGGCGATGATATGCAACTGCGTATGGTTAAGCAACTGCTCCAATAGTTCGCCGGAACCCAGGCCTAATAAAAGGCAATAGCCTTCTTCTGAGCCGGTTTCTTTCAGTATCCGCCCAAGCCGGGGGTTTATCGGCGTCGAAGATATTCGTTGAGCGGGCAGCTTGTAAATTTTGGGAGTGATTTTTTTGCCGCCGAAACAGTAGATGCTACCCTGGGTCGTAACCACAAACAGCTTGCCGTCGGCGGCGATCATGTTCCACACATCGCCGTCTACTTTATCTTGCCATGAAATCCGGGCGGGTTTGTTGTTTGCGGGGATATCCATGGCGATAACAGCGCCGTTATCGCCACTGCCATACAGCCTGTCGCCGGCTTTTATATGAATTTTTTTGAGTTCGGGCGGGACCTTGGTTTGCCACAGTCCCTTTGCCTTTTTCGCCCCCGGTTCCAGGGTATAAGCTATCAGGTCGCCTCTGCGGATGCCAATGATAACATCGCCGTCCACCAGCGAAGCCGAGGCGCCGGAAAAATCAAGTCCATCGGAAAGTTTGTGTATGGCGCCGCGATTGAAAAAATAATCTCCCATAGCCATGACTTCACAGTTGCCTTCTTTTCCATACCGGTTCAGATGGTAATAAAGGAAATCGCCGGTGTTGCGGTCATATCCGGCGGGTACGGAACGGCCCCCTGCCAGCAGTAATCTGTCCTGCGTTGCGGCTATGTATCCCTGCGGCGCGACACCGGCAAAGGCCGGACTGCTATGCGGCTGCATAAGGTAAGTGGCGCCGCTGCCGCTGTTGGTCCAGACGACCTTTCCGGTCTCGGCGTCAATTGCGTGGATAAAGGTTCCCATGAAGGGCCAGATGCCGGCTGCGAAGTATATCTTTCCTGCATACTGAACAGGGCCGCCGCGTACGGGCCACATGCCGATTAATCGGTCATTGCCAAGTACTTTGTTTGTGGCGGGCCCGGCGAGAAACTTGCTCACGACAGAGCCGTTGTAGGCATTGAGGCAATAGAGAAATCCGTCGTCGGAAGCAAAATACAGTTTGCCTCGATAGGCGACCGGAGCAAAACGGATGGGACCATCGGCGTAGAAACGCCATTTTTCCCGGCCCGATGCCGTGTCATAGGCCTTGACACAATCCGAGACCATGGAGCCGATATATAAGGTTTGTTCCATGACGATTGGTTCGTAAGAGGCGTCGAACTGGAGCCTGTTCTGACTTTCCGGCCAGGCGGGGCGAGGAGGATGCAATTGCCTGGACCATTGCAGGGACAGGCCGGCCGGCAGCGTCTCGGAGGTAGCCGCCCCTCGACCTGCGTCATGTCGCCACATGGACCAATCAGCCCCGCGTGCAAGATCAGGAATAAGAAATCCGCAAATAACAAGCAGTTTCAAGGCTAAAATGCGGTAGAGGTTTCCGCGAGGTTCCGTGGCCGGGAGGCCCCTGTGAGCATTAATCGACATAAGACAAGTTGCTCCGTAAAGTCATAGTGACGTACTAAGTTAATC
>JAGHBX010000222.1 GCA_021160785.1 Planctomycetota bacterium
AGGATATGTTGAGAGATTTCGGCGGCCCGGTAACCGGCAATACCGCAACCCTGGCTTTGACTTTGCCGGCGGGTGTTTACGATATCACCGTCTACCACCACGAATCAAGGCGCTCAGAGCCGGAGACCGCCGCCGTAACAGTCACCGACGCCGATGGAATACAGGGGCTTGTCGAACTTTCCAGCGGTTATGGCAGCACCAACGCCCGCCCCCCGACTATGTTCATTGCGGTAATTCGGTCGGATGGCGCAAATGAGATTACATTTCTCTATGACAACACCGACGGCGTAACCACCGGCGCATTCCCCATTAACGGATTCGAATTGACGGGCGACACGTTTGCCCAGGCTATTGACCCCGACCCGAATGACAGGGCGGTTGGTGTCGCGCTGGATGTTCCACTGAGTTGGAAATGCTCAAGCGAAACGGCCGACTTTTACGATTTATATCTGGACACCGAGTCCGATTTCGGCGGCGGTGTAACCGCACTTGGCCTGACAGAAACGACCTATGAACCTAACCTGCTGGACCCCGCCACAAAGTACTACTGGAGGGTCGATACAACCAGCGATGACGGACTCATCCCGGGCAGGATCTGGAGTTTCACCACGGCAGGTCTTGCACACAGTCCGCAGCCCGGCAACGGCGATGTTGGCGTGAGGACGGATATTTCGCTGAGATGGACGCCCGACACCGTTGCTTCTTCGTACGATGTCTATCTCGACACCACCGATGCCACTACATGGCTGGCTAATGTAACCGAACCCGTTTTCAATGTTTTGCTGAAGAATGATACGAGCTATCATTGGCGGATCGACGAAATCGACGCTGGGGGCAATCCTCTGGCAACGGGCGAGGTGTGGACATTTACAACGCGAAAGGCCGCCGCGGTCATACGGCTTAATAATGAGCAGCCGATTGTCGACAGGTCCTTTGACGGAGTGGGCGGCAACATCAACGGCCCGTCGCTGATTCGCATTCCGGACTGGATCGACCCTGCCGATCGCGCTGACCTTTCAGCGGTTTACTATCTCTATTTTGCCAACCACGGCGGCAATCACATCCGCATGGCGTGGGCAAGCAATATTGAAGGGCCCTACCACATTTACAATCCTGACAACGGTGTGCTCAAATTGGGCATTTCCGTGGGGAGCCTGACCGTCTCTAACCATGTCGCCTCGCCGGATGTTCATGTAGACAACGCCAACCAGCGCATCATCATGTACTTCCACGGCGGCAGTGTCAAATGGAACGGGGTTAACCGGGGGCAAAGTACCTGTGTCGCCACTTCTCCCTACGGACTGGATTTCAACGGCCGGGTCGAAGAGACCATTGTGGGCAATTTCTACTATCGCGTCTTTGCACATGGCGGGCAGTTGTACGCCATCGCCAAGGAGGGATGGGCATGGAAGGCCCGCAATCCCGATGATCCCTGGAATCCGGACGGCGTCGATCTCACAGGAGAGTACCTGTGGACAAGGTCGGCAGCAAATCCCTTCGCCACTCTCGGCAAGACAGTTCGACACAACGCCCTGCGTGTTGTCGGCGATACGCTGCATGTCTATTACAGTTGCTACCCCGACGAGCCCGAACGGATACTGCACTCGACAATCGACATGAGCGCCGGCGATTTCGATAACTGGGTCGCAACAACGCCGCCCGAAGAAATCATCGAACCTGAGTTGGACTGGGAGGGTGCAGACCTTCCACTGGCAATGTCCCACTCGGGATCGGGCACAAATGTTCGGCAATTACGCGACCCGGCATTGTTCACGGATATCGACGGGGAGTACTATCTGCTCTACAGCGGAAGAGGCGAGGAAGCAATCGGGCTGGCGCGTTTTGTCAATACATGCGGCATGCCGCCCCTGGACGGCGACCTCAACGGCGATTGCACCGTGAATCCTGCCGACCTCATGATAACCGCCGACAACTGGCTCCAGCCCTATGACATGGCCGACCTTGCAACTCTGGCAAGCAACTGGCTGCTGGACATAGCCGGCCTATAGACCATGCAAAAACCTTCGGACCAAAGAAGAACAGGTACCGCCGACCATCGGGTCTGTGGTGCCTGTTTTCATTAGCATCCAGGAGTTGTCTACCTGGTTATGATCTCCGGAATCTCGCGGACCCAGATATTTCGATAGCGGATGGGGTTGCCGTGGTCCTGCAGTTGGATGGGCATCTTGTCGGCGTGATAGCGATAGGCCGACTGCTTCTTGTGCCACGTAACGCCCTTGATTTCCCAGTGGTCCTGGACGAGAACGCCGTTGTGAAAGACCGTAATCATTGCGGGGCGAACGACTTCGTTGGTTTTGCCCTTGAAGATCGGTCGGTGAAATACGATGTCGTAGCTTTGCCACTGGCCGGGTCCCCGCGAGACATTCACCAGGGGCTTCTTCTGCCCGTAGATCGCCGCGGCCTGTCCGTCGGCGTAGGTGATGTTGTCGTAGGAATCGAGCACCTGGACCTCATACGTGCCCATCAGGAAGACGCCGCTGTTGCCGCGACCCTGACTGCTGCCCTTGACATCCGTCGGCGTCGCCCATTCGACATGCAACTGACAACTGCCGAACTCCTTGCGCGTCTGGATGTAGCCGGACTTCTTGATACACTCCATCTCGCCGGTGTCGTTGATGATCCACTTGGTGTCCTGGCCCTTGCCGTCGCACCAAGCCAACGTGTCCTTGCCGTTGAACAGCACAATCGCATCGGCAGGCGGCTGATCGTCCGTCTTGCCCGGAGCGACCACTGGCGGCAGAGGCTCGGTTTCATCGTGCACAAAGTACTTGCTGTCGACCTTCTTCTCCCGCGGCTTGTCCTCGGCGCTGATGCCGATAGTGCAGATAATCGCTCCAACAAGCACCGCAATACAGATTTGTGTCGCCTTTTCCTTCATAATTACCTCCCAAAACATAGTTAACAAATACCTCGGAGAAACTCTCCTTTAACACCACTCGTCCACCATTTATACCAGATGCCCCCAACAAAAACAAGCCTCGACAGATTATAACATCGGCCTCCCCAATCCAAACGCCCATGTAAGGGGCTTTTCAGCATCGTTTTTCTAAATCTCTATGAGTTAAGAGCTTGCAGGGATTAAATTCTGGGGAGTTCTAAGGGGTGTGTAGAAGAGAACTCCCTGCTGGGGCCGTTTTCCCATTGATCTGCCTTGCTTCGGGGTGTATAATTATTATTTATGGTTCAAAAAATTAAAATGCCTGTCAGTCATTCACGTATCGGCGTATGTTCCGTCGTCCTGTTGGCATGCATCATCAGCGCGGCTCGTGCCGCCGGGCCGATCGATGTCGGATCGCGCAAGCAGCTCTTTGTCGATGACAAGTTCATCGCCCGGCGCCGGGGTATTGAACTCACTATGAATATGCCGGCGAAGATGAACCAGCCCGTCCTGGCCAGTGACACCCCTTGGGAGGGGGAGTCTGGAGCAGCGGTCGGCTGGTACTCGACCGTGATCAAGGATGGCGACAAGATTCGCATCTGGGGTTCCGGCAAGTCCATGCTCCCGGTACGGATGAAGCCCGACGGCCCGGTGATCTATCTGTTTCCCTATGCCGAATCGACGGATGGCATTCACTTCACCAAACCGGATCCAGGCCTGGTTGCCTACGATGCAACCAAAGCAGAAATCGGCAAGTTCGGCCGCCTCGGCGGGGTGTCGGTCTGGATCGATCCCAAGGCCCCCCCGTCACAGCGGTACAAGAATCAGGCGAAGTTCTATCCGGCCGACGGACGCCCCAACGAGTTTCATTTCTACTGCTCGCCCGATGGCTATTGCTGGACGTTTCTGGCGAAGGTGGATATCGGCGATATGGATACGCAAAGCGTCGCGTTCCGGGACGACGCGCAGCAGCGATACCTGCTGTACACCCGCGATAATCCAGGCAGACACACACCCAAAAGACGCCGCGTGGTCCGCCGTCTGGAGTCCGACAATTTGCTTGATTGGAAAAACGAGATATATGTGATGGACGCCGATGATGTCGATAACAGCACATACGATATACCCACGACGCACCCGCCGGTGGATTACTACGGGGCGACGGTCTTCAAGTACCCGGATGACTCTGCCGATAGCGTCTATATTATGATCGCCCACTCCTACTGGCATTGGCAGCGCCGACCGGAGGAACAGCGGGCGGGCGGATATGACCACCATAAGTTCGGGATCGAGGTGCTGGCGCCGGCAATGGTGGACGATCGTCTGTCCATCAGCCGGGACGGTATCCATTTCAGCCGTCTGGGCGGTCGGAAACCCTTTATGTCGCTCGGTTTTTCCGGCACCTTCTCATCAAAGATGATGTGGTCAATGCCGAACCCAATCCGTATGGGGAATGAGCTGTGGATCTATTACTGCGGCGATAACCGCGACCATGACGGCTTCGTCGACCCGGCGGCGTCCGAGCACAAGACCGCCATAGATCGGGCGATTCTGCGGCTCGACGGTTTTGTCTCCGCCGACGCCGCTTACACCGGTGCCGAGATCATCACGCCTTTGATCACCTTCGCCGGCAGTAAACTTGAACTAAATGTTAATCCCGGCGCTGGCGGGAGCATTCGGGTCGAACTGCTGGACGCCAACGACAAGCCGATCAAAGGTTACATGCTGGACGATGCCACGGCGCTGTACGGCAACTCAGTTCGCCTGCCCGTTACCTGGGGACAGAACGATAGCGTTGCGGCCCTGGCGGGAAAGCCAATCAAGATTCGCTTCCTGATGCGTGACTGCAAACTCTACGCGTTCCAGTTCACCGAAACGCCTTGAACACCACCCTGGTAATCTGAAATAACAGATCACCCATACTTCAGGAATATTATGAAGCTCTCAGAAAAACAAAAACAGGAAATAACCAGGATACAGGCCGAGATGGACTGCCCCAAGCAGTTTGCTTGCTGTGAGCCAGGCTCAACAAGCTTATGTAAAGCCAAATATGTTGTTAGCACAAATATGGTTGAGTGCATTGAAATGTCTAACCAACCTTGTCGGTTTAAGCGCCTTTTGGGAGAGGGAGGCTTCTGCAAGTGCCTTCTCCGGTGCTATTTAGCCAAAAATCTGGGTATATAGACTGCTCACGATTGAGATTTCCCGTTTGTACGCGGATAAGTAGCTTTACAACAGTATAAACAGAAAGGGAAAACAGGCATGAAGTTACATGTGTTGATAATTGGATGTATAGCACTATTATTTGGTTCAGGTTGTTCGGATGTTTCTCAGTCGAACAGTGGACTGGTTTTCATTTCAACTCCTGCTATCTCTGCTAATCCAAATCCATCTGTTCCATTAGGAGCGGTCTTGAAATTCGAAACAAATCACCCCGTTCACACCAATATACGTATTACAGAGGGGGAAAATGCATGGTCTGTCAACTTCGATTACAATGAAGGCCCTTCTAAAGGGCTGGCGATTGTTGGTATGCGTCCTGATCGTACCCATCGGATTTACGTCGAAGCAAGAGATAGAGATGGAAATGTACTGTACTCCCCGAAGTTGAAGTACCGTACACCTCCGCTTCCAAAGGATGCCGCTGAAATCCCGAAAATCGAGGTTGACATTAGAGACGCCGGAAAGATCGAGCCGGGATACACATTTTTTAATCCTCGAAGGCGATTGCCTGATCCACGGAATCGCCCGCCGGGTTTCAATCTCAACAAGTTTAATCAGTCATTCGGTATGCTGGTTGCCGTCGATTGGCAGGGAGAGGTGGTATGGTATTATCGCGGCGATTCAAGGATCAGTGATTTCAAATTTATTCGGAATGGAAATATTGTTTTCATCACCCAGGATAATCGACTGGTAGAGATCGATCTGTTGGGCAATATCGTTAAGCAATGGTACGCTAAAGGTCGCCCTGAAGGCAGTGGAGAGGGCATACCTGTCGATACTCTGACGTTTCATCACAGTGTCAAAGAGTTGCCCAATGGCCGTTTCTTAATTCTGGGAACCGATCGCAGACAAATCGATAATTACTACACCAGTGAAACAGATTCAGGTGCTCCTCGAAAAACGCAATGGGTGATGGGGGATGAAATTGTCGAGTTTGATCGTTCAGGTAAGGTTATCTGGCGTTGGAATGCCTTCGATCATCTTGATCCGTTTCGCATCGGCTACCAAACTTTCACCGGGTATTGGAAGCGAAGAGGCTGGCCGGACACCATTGACTGGACACATGCCAACAATGTCAGCTATCTGGAAGAGGACAATGCTGTTCTCTGTAACATGCGTTACCAAAGTGCCATTTTGAAGATTGACCGCAATAACGGAGAAATTGTTTGGATAGCGGGGGAACCAACAGGTTGGCCGGAAAAATTACAGGGCAAACTCTTGAAACTGGAAGGTTCCAATGAGTGGTTCTGGCATCAACACGCTCCTGAAATTACTCCCGACGGTACATTGCTGTTGTTCAACAATGACAACTTCCGTGCCCGTCCTTTTGAGAGGGCTGCTCCTCCATCTGAGATCCGGAGTCATGCTGCTGAGTACAGCATTGATGACGAAAAGGCTAAGATCATCCGACAAGTCTGGTCTTCCGCCGGCGCCGATGAGGAAATCCTGGCGAGTTGGGCAATGGGCAGTGCAAGGGTGATGCCCGAAACCGGAAATGTACTGGCAGGATTAGGATTCATGTTTCAACAAAAAGATATTGAAAATGCCACATGGGCGACAAGGCAGCAGTTTGTTGGAGGGACGAGGATTCGCGAGTATACTCGCCTTCCTGAGACCAAACTAGTGTGGGAACTCACATTGAGTAATATTGATCCTGACAGTCCAATCGGGTGGACTTTGTATGGTGCACGGCGAGTGAAGAGCTTGTATAATGAATAATCATCACCTCTGCAATCTCTAATCGCCTTTAGTCCCAATCAGTGATTGCCGTCCTGCGGAGATTATGGAATTTCGACGTCTGGACATCGCGACGCATTATTGGTAGTATTGTTGACGTTGCAACGGGCCGATTGTGTGTTTTGGGCGTTTTAATGGGAAAGATCAATTGAAAATCTTGGTTACAGGCGCATCGGGACTTTTGGGAAGAGCTATATGCAGGGAGCTGCATGAGTACAGTTGTTTCAAGACCGTTGGGACTGCTTATTCGCGAACGACCGAAGACCTGGTCATGATGAACGTGCTCGAAAGGCGCCAAATCGAATCGTGCATTGAGAAGGTAAGGCCGGACTGCATTATTCATTGTGCCGCGACACGCAAGCCCGATATATGCGAAAAAGATCCGGACTTGACCACACGCCTTAATGTCAATGCCACCAAATGGATAGCTGCCGGCGCGTCGAAAATCGGCGCCTGGATGATCCATATTTCCACCGATTACGTCTTTGACGGAACAGACCCGCCTTACCGCCCGGACTCGAAGCCAAATCCTCTGAATGCTTATGGAAAGAGCAAGCTCCAAAGCGAAATGGTCATGCCGAAGATACTTAAAGATTTCTGTATTCTGCGAGTGCCGATTCTCTACGGCCAAATCGAGTCCCTGGATGAATCGCCCGTGACAGTCATTGCCAACCAACTCCTGGCGGGCCGGGAGCAAAAATTCGACAACTGGTCCACGCGGTATCCGACGCATACCGGCGATGTCGCTTTCGTCTTGAGACAGATAATCGAACATAAAAGAAACAATCCGACATTTGGCGGTATATGCCACTGGTCGGGCAACGAAGCCTATACAAAATTCAGGATGGCCCAGGTCATCTCCGACATTATGAATATCCCAAAACAAAACGTTACAGGACAAGACACGCCGGCGCCCGGGGCGATAAGACCGAAAAACACGCATCTGGACTGTACCTTGCTCGAGTCTCTCGGCATCGGCAGACACACGAAGTTCGCCAAAGGCGTGGCCGATTCGGTAAAACCTTTTCTTGCCACTTGAGACAAAGCTGTCGAAAGTATAAATAACGCAGTGTTCAGATGAGCAATCATGAAACAAATGCCGACAAAACTGATTCTCACCCTGGCCGTTGGGGCTGTGCTTTTGCTGGCTTCAGTGGTCTGTGCGGATGAAAGCATCACACTGAACGGCAAGGATTCGGGCTATCGGGGTATCTGGTATATGAACCAGCCCTCGGGTGATGAGTATGTTTACAAGTACAGCGGGGGTTTGGGCACGTATTGTGCCAAGCATAAGCCGTTTGCTGTTTACCGGCCCCAGGTGGACAAGACGTTTTTCTGTTACGGCGGGACGACGACCGACAGTAACAGGCATCTGGTGCACATGGTTTCCTACTACGACCACGCCACAGGCATGGTGCCGCCGCCGACGATCCTGTTGGACAAAAATACCTCCGACGCCCATGACAACCCGGTGATTTCCGTCGATGACGACGGGTATATATGGATATTCTCAACGTCGCACGGGACGAGTCGGCCCAGCTATATCCATCGCAGCCGCAGGCCCTATGACATAGAGGAGTTTGAGATCGTCAGGCCGACGAAAATCGAAGACGGCCGACGGGTTCCCATGACGAATTTTTCGTATATGCAGCCCTGGCACATACCGGGCAAAGGTTTTGTGTGCTTCTTTACGCGATACAACTATCCGGTCCAGCGGACGATCTGCTTTATGTCAAGCGCAGACGGGATCAACTGGTCGGCGTGGCGGCGATTAGCGACGATTGACCAGGGGCATTACCAGATCAGCGCCACCGACGGCAAAAGGCGGGCTCGGCTTTCAACTATCACCCAGAAGGTAAGGGCCTCAACTGGCGGACGAACCTGTACTATGTCGAGACCGCTGACGCGGGCCGGACATGGCGGATAGCCGACGGCGAGACGCTGAAACTGCCTTTGACACAGCCGGATAATGACGCCCTTGTGTGCGACTATGAATCCCGCCGCCTGAACGTCTATCTAAAGGACATTCGATATGACGGCAACGGACGCCCGGTGATCCTCTACATAACCAGCAAGGGTTACGAGTCCGGGCCGAAGAACGATCCGCGAACATGGACGACGGCGCGATGGGACGGAAAACGGTGGATTATCAGAGAGGCGATGACTTCGGACAACAATTACGACATGGGCTCGCTGTATATCGAGCCGGACGGCGCATGGCGCATCATCGCACCGACAGAGACCGGGCCGCAACCGTATAACCCGGGCGGGGAAATGGCAATGTGGCTAAGCGACGACCGGGGCCAAACGTGGAAAAAATTCCGGCAGTTGACCGACGGCAGCGAGCGAAATCATACCTACGCCCGCAAACCCTTGAATGCAAACCCCGACTTCTACGCATTATGGGCAGACGGACACGGCCGCAAGCCCTCACAATCGAATCTGTATTTCTGCGACAAAGCAGGCAATGTCCGAATCCTGCCGCGACAAATGAACGCACCCATGATGAAACCGACAACATTTACGCCGTAGTAAAACCCTTTTGCGTATGCAATAAAAAGGGCGACCAGACATGGCCGCCCTGAACAATCCAATGTACCTGTTGCGATCTTGTGCTTATCTGCTATTTCTTCTTTTGGGTTCTTGAGCCTTGCCTGTTGCCGCGACGCTGCATCGGCTGGCGCTTAAACTCCAGGGTTGCCCACGCATCACTCGAAAGACTGCCGTATTCTATCGTATAAAGCTTCATCTTCATCGTATCCTTGTCCACCTTCGAAGTTAATATACCGAGGCCATCCTTCTCACCGTCAGCCTTCGAAACCTCGCGTTTTGACACTGCTCCATCCCACGTCACATCCCACTCGCACTTGGCGGTACTGCCCTTGCTGTCGACTCCTGCCTCGACGACTTTCTCCTCGCCCGGCACACAGAAGATCATGCCCCGGTAAGAATAATCGCCCATCTTGAAGTAGACCGAAATCATATTCTTATTGAGCTGCCACTGGTAAACAAGCGAAATACTCTCGCCCTCATCCGTCGTCGTCGTCCACCGACCGGTCAGCCACCCCATCTGTCCTTCTTCCACCATCCGCTCCAACGCCGACTGCCCCATCGCTACACCACCGAGCAACACAATAGCCGACAAAACAAGGAAAACTCGCCCGATACCTAAACTTCGCGTGTTCACAATAACATGCTCCTTTCCAGAAAAACTCCATTCCAATTATACATCACAACAGCATAACTATACCCGGGACTTCACTCCCCGGTCAATCATTAATCATTTGACATGCCCCATCACATCGTCACAATCCCGTGCGCATCCATTCATCGGCGAGTATGCCAACCTCAAACTGATCGACGATGCAATCGCCGTTGATATCTGTTGGGGGCAGCC